>NZ_DDCJ01000103.1:0-21307 GCF_002335285.1 Thalassolituus sp. UBA2009 | reverse complement strand
CTGGCAGGGATAACGCCGGGAGATTCTTTCACATCGGCCGGCAGTATTAATTACCGCTGGCTGTCAGTTACTTTCTTCGTTTTCTGCGGCACGCTTCAGGCGATTAATGCGGCGTTTTTTCCAGTTATTGGCAATGTGCAGTCGCCATGCAAGGTGGATGGCAAAATATCCGCATAAACCAAGAAAGATGCCAACGGTCAGTGATCCCACCAGCAAGGGTTGCCAGATGGAAACCAGTTCATTCAGCACCCAGTCGAGTGAAAGCTCAATGCTGAAGCTGTTGCTTGGTGTTCCCAGAAGCCAGGTGCCGAACAGATAAGTACCGTAGAACAATGGGGGAATCGTGATCGGATTGCTGACCCAGACCAGACCAACCGAAATCGGTACATTGGCATTGGCGTAAAAGGCAAAGAATGCAGCAATACCCATCTGGAATGGCATTGGCAGAAAAGCAGTAAATAAACCGACCAGAAATGCACGCGCTACCGAGCGGCGGTTAACGTGCCAAAGATTGGGTTTGCTGAACAGCGGGGAAAGGAAACGCAGAGAAGGATTACTCTGTACCTGTTCCGGCGATGGAAAAAACTTCTGTAAAAACTTTTTAGGCATGAACATCGCCAGCTGATTTATGCGCGCCGATTATGCCGATAATGCCATGGAGTGGCAATGCACCAGATTTATCTGTTCTGTGCTGCAGGAATCGTCAGCGGTACTCTGCTGACTCCGTTACAGGCTTTAGCCCTTGTGTTGTCGGGGGTTATCCCGTTGGCTGCTGTCTCTGCAGTAAACAGCCGTTGGCCTAATGTCCTGCCGGTTTCTCTTAAGTCTCTGTTCTGGCTGATTGCCGGACTTCTCTATGGCAGCTTCTGGCTGCAATACAACCTCAGTCACCGTTTGCCAACGGCACTGGACCGCAGCAGGCTGACTCTGGATATCACGGTTGAGCAGGTTGAAGAGCGAGGGCAGGGTCTGCGCCTTATTGCCCGCGTTGTTCACGGGCAGTTTTTACCGGGCATCCGGTCCGGATCTGATGCCAGGAATTTGCCGGAATTGCGCCGCCTGCAGCTCAGCTGGTACCGACCGGCGATGCCGTTGCGCAGTGGTATGCAGTTAAGCGCTGAGATTGTGTTGCGCAGTCCACGTGCTTTCGCCAATGGCTTGCCCTTTGATTATGAGGCTTTTCTGCTGTCTTCAGGCATTGATGCCGGCGGCTATATACGCAGTGCACGGCTGATCGCCAGCGGCGAGCCCTCGTTACGCGATGCATTGCTGGCTGCGCAACGCCAGCTTCATTCGCCGGAGGCCTGGCCCTGGCTGGCAGGGCTGGTGTTTGGTGAACAGCAGGCGTTCAGTACTGGCCAGTGGCGGCTGGCACAGCAGACCGGCACGCTGCATCTTCTTGTTGTCAGTGGTCTGCATGTGGGGATGGTAGCCGCTCTTGGCTGGTTGCTGGCGCTTGCCTGTATCAAGCTTTGGGGGCTGCTCAGTGGCCGCGGTTTACGTCATCCGGCTTTGTTGCGTCTGTTGCTGATTGGCGGACTGACGGCGGGTTATGTCTGGCTGGCGGGAATGGGGATTGCGCTGCAGCGTGCCTGGATCATGATCATGGCACTGCTGTGGTTGCTCTTCAGCGGCTGGCGTTTTAACTGGCTGACGGTGCTCTCTCTGGCGTTGTTGCTGGTGCTGCTGGTTAATCCCCTGATCTGGACCCGGGCCGGTTTTGGCTTTTCTTTTGTTGCTGTATTGGCTTTGCTGGCGTTCTTTACTGGCCGCCGGCAGGGATGGTTACAGGCACTGTTTCTACCCCAGTGGGTAGTGTTTGTTACGATGCTGCCACTGCTGTGGTTCTGGCTGCTGCCGGTCAGTCTGGTGCAGGTGGGGGCGAACCTGCTGGTAATTCCGCTGCTTAGCCTGGTGATTCTGCCACTGGCGTTGCTGGATGCCGGGCTGAGTTGGCTGGCTGGCGCGGTACTCGGTGATACGCAGGCGCAGATGGTTATCACTGTGCCTGACGCCTTGCTGGCGGTCGTGGGTGAGTTCTTCTGGTCCGTGCTCAGCGGCCTGCAACAGCAGTCCTGGGCGGTACACTTTTACCAGCCCTGGCCGTTGCTGCTGCTCTGGCCCTGTCTGTTGCTGTTGTTGCGTCTGGGGGTCAGTCCTGCGCTGAGCTTCGGATCAGTGCTGATGCTGTTGCTGGCGTTGTTCTGGCCTCTGTCATCTGCAGGTCCGTACCGGGAGCAGGCAATGATGCTGGATGTCGGGCAGGGGCAGAGTCTGGCTTTTATCGGTGGGCAACACACGCTGGTTTATGACACAGGTGCGCGCTTCTCGGAACATTTTGATGCCGGTGCAGCATTATTACTGCCATTGCTTAAACAGGCTGGTGTGACTCAGGTTAATACGCTGTTTGTCAGTCATTCCGATCTGGATCATGCCGGCGGCCTGAACTCTGTATTGCAGGATGGATTACCGGTACAACAGCTGTTGTTGGGACAGTTGTTGCCGGATCTGCCTGTACAGCCGCAGGCTCACCTCTGTCGTGAACTTATAACAGCCGGTTGGCAGGAAGTCGGGCCGGATCTGCATTACCGTCTGTTGCTTCTGCCGGATGAGCAGCAGGCACGGGTCAACCCTTCGGATAATAATCAGTCCTGTGTGGTACAGGTGCGCTGGCATGAGCGGCGCTTCTTATTAGCCGGTGATATTGAGCGCGATCTTGAACAGCAATTGGTTGAGCACTTTGGCGCCGAGTTGCGCTCCGATGTCTTGGTGCTGGCTCATCATGGCAGCCGCAGCAGTTCATCTGCGGCTTTTCTCGACGCTGTAAAGCCTTCGCAGGTATGGATTTCGGCGGGATTTAATAACCGTTTTGGTCATCCTCATGCGGATGTAACGGCCCGGTTGGAGGCGCGTAAGATTCCCTGGTATCTGACGGCGCGCGATGGGGCGGTGTTGATGGCACCGGACGGTCAGGTGACGACGGCACGATCCGGTTGGCAGCCGCCCTGGCGACAGCCTTGATTTTATTCATGATTCTGCTCACAGTCCGGCACTTTCAGCGGCGTTGCGGGTCTTATGCTGCCGCCCGGGCTTGTGCTAGAGTACGGGCCAAAATAACTGGCAGGAGTAGCTGACAATGCTGGAAATCATCCAGAGCGGTGGGTGGATGATGGTACCTATCATCATTTCTTCTATTTTGGCGTTGGGAATTACCGTTGAACGGTTCTGGACCTTACGGGCGGCGCAGATTGCACCGCGTGATCTGCTGGCGCGGGTCTGGGGCTGGATGAAAAATAATCAGCTCGACAGTGCCCGTATCAAAGAATTGCGCGCCTCCAGCCCGCTGGGCCGCGTGTTGGCCGCAGGTCTGATTAACTCCCGCCATGGTCGCCAGATCATGAAAGAAAGCATCGAAGAAGTGGCCTCCCATGAAATCCATGAGATGGAACGCTACCTCAATGCGCTGGGTACTGTCGCTGCTGTCGCCCCGCTGATGGGTCTGCTGGGTACCGTATTCGGTATGATTCAGGTGTTTTCTGAAATCATGACGCAGGGTACCGGACAGGCGAATATGTTGGCCGGTGGTATTTCTGAAGCTCTGATTACGACCGCAGCCGGTCTGATCATCGGTATTCCGGCTCTGGTTGCACACCGTATGCTGCAACGCCGTGTGGATGAAATTGTGGTCTTTATGGAACAGGAAGCCATCAAACTGGTGGATGTTCTGCATGGTGATCGTGAAGTGGCGGATTCCTCAGAGGCGGCCTAAGTGAACTTCAAACGACAGAATCGTGAAGCGGTGGACGTCAATCTGACGCCACTGATTGATATCGTATTTCTGCTGCTGATTTTCTTTATGGTGTCGACCACCTTCACCAAAGAAAATCACCTCAGCATTGATCTGCCGGAGGCGACGGCGGAAGCGTCCGAAGCGCAGCCACAGGCGATTGAAATTCTGATTTCAGCCAGCGGCGAATACAGTATTAATGATCAGACGCTTATCAATCATCAGCTGGATACGCTGAAGCGTGGTCTGCAGAAGGCGTTGGCAGGCCGGCAGACGGCACCAGTGGTGATTACTGCTGATGCCAAAACACCGCATGAAGCGGTGGTGCGGGCGATGGATGCCGCCGGCCAGCTCGGTCTGGTCAATCTGAGCATTACCACCCGTCAACCTGGGAAATCTGAATAAACCCCATGAGTAACGAAACCTCCATCAGGCGTCTGTACGGACGCCTGCTTTCGTATGTCTGGCCACACAAACTGGCCTTTTCCGTGGCCATTGTTGGCTACATTATTTTCGCCTCGGCAGCACCGGCAATGGCGCATCTGATGGGTGTGGTCGAGCAGACCCTGTCAGATCCGCAGCCGGATAAAATTCTGCTGCTGGTGCTGATGCTGATGGGCATCTTTTTTTATCGCGGTATCGGTACCTTCCTGGGAAAATTCTTTATTGCGGTGGTGGGCCGCAATGTCGTGCACAGCCTGCGTACTGAACTGTTCAATAAAATGACCCGCTTGCCGAGTCATTACTACGATGGTGAATCCAGTGGCCGTTTGATCTCGCGGGTTATTTTTGATGTGGACCAGGTAACCGGCGCCTCAACCCGTGCCTTAACCACTACGGTGCAGGAAGGCGTTACCGTTATTCTGCTGATGGCTTATCTGATCTGGCTGGATTACAGCCTGACGCTGATTTTCCTTGGTCTGGTCCCGGTGATTGTTCTGGTGGTTGCTTTCGCCAGTCGCTTCTTCCGTCGTTACAGCCAGCGTATTCAGAAAGCGATGGGGGATGTGACTCAGGTAACCAACGAGAGTATTAATGGTTACCGTGAAGTGCGTACTTTTGGCGGTACTGAATACGAGCAGCAGCGTTTCCGTAAAGCCAGTGACTATAACCGCAAGCAATCGCTGAAGTTTGGTCTGACCGAAGCCATTAACGTGCCGCTGACTCAGCAGATTGTGGCTGTCGGCCTGGGTCTGATGGTGTATCTGATGTTTCAGCGGGTGGCCGACGGCAGTATGAGCAGTGCTGAGTTTCTGCAGTTTATGACCGCCGCCTCGTTGATCGCTAAGCCGCTGCGCGCGCTGACCGATATCAATGCCGTGATTCAGAAAGGTATGACCGCTGCAGAATCTATTTTCTCGGTGCTGGATGCCGACGCCGAAGTGGATCAGGGCACCAAAACCCTGACCCGCGCTAAGGGGGAGGTCTGCTTCGATGATGTTCGCTTCCGCTATCAGGGCGCCGAAAACGATGCGCTGAAAGGCATCAGCCTGAAAGTAACACCGGGTACCTCGGTCGCGTTTGTCGGTAAATCCGGCAGTGGTAAGACCACGCTGGTGAATCTGATCCCGCGTTTTTACGAAGTAGGCTCCGGCCGTATTCTGCTTGATGGTGACGATATCCGCGATCTGACCCTCGACAGTCTGCGTGAGCAGATTGCCATCGTCAGTCAGCAGGTGACGTTGTTCAACGCCAGCATTCGCGACAATATTGCCTACGGCTTGCTGGCGGATAAAACCGATGAAGAAATCATCGCCGCCGCCAGAGCCGCCCATGCCGATGAATTTATTTCCCGTCTGCCGGAAGGCTACAACACCCAGGTCGGTGAAGACGGCGTGCTGTTATCCGGCGGCCAGCGTCAGCGCATTGCCATTGCCCGGGCGATTCTGAAAAACGCTCCGGTGCTGATTCTCGACGAAGCCACTTCGGCACTGGATACCGAATCTGAGCGCCATATTCAGGCGGCCATGGAAGAGGTGATGAAGGGCCGTACCACCTTTGTGATTGCCCACCGCCTGAGCACCATTGAAAGTGCCGACCGCATTGTGGTGATTGATCAGGGCGAAGTGCGTGAAGACGGCTCCCATGCCGAACTGATTGCGCAGCAGGGGATTTACGCTCAGCTGCATCAGATACAGTTCAGTGAATAAATGCGATGAGTAAGGCTCTTGCCGGGCTGGCCGCACGGATTGAACGCAACTGGTATGGCTCGGTGCTGGGCAATCTGTGGCTGTTGCCACTCTGGCCGCTGGTGTGGGTGGTGGTGCATCTGCGCCGCCGGCGGTTTTTGCGTAATCCGCCGCCGGCCAATGCGCTGCCTGTGGTGGTGGTCGGTAATATTACCGTTGGCGGGACCGGCAAAACGCCGTTAATTACCTTGCTGGCAGAGCATGCTCAGGCGCTGGGTCTCAGACCAGCGGTCGTCAGTCGGGGCTACGGCGCTAAAGCCCCGCAATATCCTCTGGATCTGACGGCTGATACGCCGGTAGAGCACAGTGGTGACGAACCCCGTTTACTGTTTAACCGGCTGAATGCCGGTGCCTCCTTTTGTCCGGTTGTGGTCGATCCTGAGCGCCGCCGTGCGGTGGCTGAGCTTGCCGGCCGGGCGGATATCGTTTTCAGCGATGACGGCCTGCAGCATTACGCCATGGCCAGAGCCGCCGAAATCGTGGTGGTCGATCATGCCCGTGGTTTTGGTAACGGCTGGTTGCTGCCGCTGGGGCCATTACGCGAGCCGCTGGCACGGCTTAAAACGGTGGATCTGGTGTTGCGCAACGGCGCGGATTTTCAGGTGCAGCCAACGGCACTGGTGAATGCTGTCAGTGGTGAGCAGATTGCCCTGCAAAGCTTCAGTGGCCGCGAGGTGGTGGCGGTATCCGGTATCGGCAATCCACAGCGTTTTTACGACTCACTGCGTAGTCTGGGAATGCAACCACAGGAGCACAGTTTTGCCGATCATCATCAGTTTCAGCCCGATGATCTGGACTTTCATCAGCAAACACCTGATCTGCCGCTCGTGATGACGGAAAAAGATTGGGTAAAATGCCGTGACTTTGCCCGGCCCGACTGGTGGTATCTGCAGGTCAGTGCGGTGGCACAGCCTGAGACAGCGGCGCGGCTGGATTCTTTATTAATGACCTGGAGTGGAAAAACTCATGGATAAGCAATTACTGAGCATGCTGGTATGTCCGCTGTGCAAGGGCAAACTCAAGTATGAAAAAGACGCACAGGAGCTGCTGTGTACCTTCGACGGTCTGGCATTCCCGCTGCGCGATGGTGTGCCGGTGATGCTGGAAGGTGAAGCACGCCGTATGAGCGAAGAAGAAAAACTCGAAAAAGCGCAGAAAGCCGCCAAAGAACAGGCCGAGTAAGTACTGTGCTGCGTGTGCTTTTTGTTTGTCTGGGCAATATCTGCCGTTCACCGACCGCCGATGGTGTTTTCCGCAGCATGGTCGCCTCTGCCGGGCTGAGTGATCAGGTTGAGGTGGACTCCGCCGGTACCGCTGCCTGGCATATCGGCAAAACGCCCGATCCGCGCACCATCAAAGCCGCTGCTGAGCGCGGTTACGATTTATCGCTGTTGCGTGCGCGTCAGGCGCTGGCCGCCGATTTTGACCAGTTTGATTATGTGCTGGCGATGGATCTGGAAAACCTCAGCAACCTGCGCGCATTAAAACCCGCCGCTGCGCGTACCGAACCCCAGCTGTTTTTACGCAGCTTTGCCCGCCGATTTAACAGCGACGAAGTGCCGGACCCATACTATGGCGGTGCCGATGGCTTTGAGCAGGTGCTGGATCTGGTTGAAGATGCCTGTGAAGGTTTGCTGGCCGATATTCGTCAGCGCTTAAACCAGCGCGTAAAGGAAACACCGTGAATCATCCCGTACCCGAGGTGCAGCAAAACTACGACCTGTCGGCGCTGAATACGCTGCGCTTACCGGCGCAGGCCGAAGCCTTTGCGCGTTTTTCTTCCGCTTCGGAATTGCTCAGTCTGCTGACGCTGGCGCAACGGCATAACTGGCCTGTTCGGGTTTTGGGTGGTGGCAGTAATGTGTTGCTGGCCGACGACGTGCCCGGTCTGGTGCTGCAATCGGCCATGACCTCGGTGCGTTTGCTGCGTGAAGATGCAAGCAATCGCTGGCTGGCGGTGGATGCCGGCATGAGCTGGCATCAGTGGGTACAGGACAGCACAGAGTTTGGCCATGGGCTGGAGAATCTGGCGCTGATTCCGGGTTCTGTCGGTGCTTCGCCGATTCAGAATATCGGCGCTTACGGCGTTGAAGTCGCCGACTGCATCGACTCGGTATCCGGTATTCAGCTCAGCACTCGCCAGTGGCGCACGCTGAGTGTCGCCGAATGCCGCTTTGCCTATCGTGATTCCATTTTCAAGCATGAGCTGGCCGGTGACTTTATTGTCACCCGCGTGGTCTTCCGCCTGGGTAAAACCTTTGCGCCGGATCTGAGTTATGGCCCTTTGGCCAGCTGGGCGACGGCGCAGGGCGATGCGATCAGTCCACAGGCTTTGATTGAACAGGTGTGTGCGATTCGCCAGAGTAAACTGCCGGACCCGGCGCAGATTCCCAATGCCGGTTCTTTCTTCAAAAATCCGCTGGTGTCGGTATATCAGGCAACACAGCTGAGTGCTCAGTACCCGTCATTACCAACCTATCCGCAGGCCGATGGCCGTATCAAGCTGGCGGCGGGCTGGCTGATTGAGCAGGCCGGCTGGAAAGGGCGCTGGCTTGGCCCGGTACGGATGCACGATCAGCAGGCGCTGGTGCTGACCACCAATGGCGCGGCAACCTATGCCGATATTGAGCAGCTGCGAGATGCGGTGGTTGCCAGTGTGAGCGAGCAATTTGGTGTGCAGCTGGAGCCTGAGCCGCAGCCGTTCTGAACCGGATTGCAGAAACACGTCAGTAATAAAAAAGCCGGCATAAAGCCGGCTTTTTTATTACTGCAGTCAGAGTCTGTTTAGTCACTTCAGTCAGAACGTAAACTGACTGAGCTGCAGTCCGCTTTCTTCGCTCCAGCGGATCATCCAGCCGCAATCGTCTGACCAGTCGCCCAGTACCAGACGGCGGCGTTCGCTGCCGTTGTGCATCCAGCGGTGATCATCCGGGCGGTGGGTATGGCCATGAATCAGGGTGGTAACACCGGCCTGGTCCATTTCGCGGTCCACCTCTTCCGGGGTGACATCCATGATATCGGAGCTTTTCATCTGCTGACCGCTCTTACTTTCGCTGCGAACCTGGCGGGCAAAGGCAATGCGCTCTTCCAGTGGTTTACTGAGAAAGTCCTGCTGCCAGGCCGGGTTGCGGAACATCTGACGGATCTTCATATATTCCACATCAAGGGTGCAGAGGCTGTCGCCGTGCATCAGCAGTACCGCATCGTCACCCAGGGTGATCACGGCCGGATCGTCGAGCAGGGTGGCGCCGGTCTGTTCGCAGAAGGTCTGGCCCAGCAGGAAGTCGCGGTTGCCGTGCATCAGAAACAGGCGGGTGCCTTTGTTGCTGAGTGCGCGCAGGGCGTCTTTGATGCTGCTGACGAAGGGATGATCAAAGTCATCGCCCATCCAAACTTCAAAAAAGTCGCCGAGAATATACAGCGCATCGGCATCCTGCAGATTCTGCAGATAATGCACAAAGCCCTGAGCCATGGCCGGGCGGCCAGGCTCAAGATGCAGATCGGAGATGAAATAAACCGCCATTACGCGATGATTTCAGCTTTTTCGATGATGACGTCTTCGACCGGAACGTCCTGGTGGCCCATACGGGTGGTGGTTTTAACGGCTTTGATGCGGTTAACCACGTCCATGCCTTCAACCACTTCACCAAATACGGCATAACCCCAGCCCTGAGTGGACTTGCTGGTGTGGTTCAGGAAATCGTTGTCCGATACGTTGATAAAGAACTGCGCGCTGGCGGAGTGTGGGTCCATGGTGCGGGCCATGGCCAGGGTGCCAACGGTGTTTTTCAGACCGTTGTCTGCTTCGTTTTCAATCGGCATGTCGGTTTCTTTATTAACCATACCCGGGGCAAAGCCGCCGCCCTGGATCATAAAACCGTCGATCACACGGTGGAAAATCACACCGTCGTAGTAGCCTTCTTTTACGTACTTCTCGAAGTTGGCCGCAGTTTTTGGCGCTTTCTCGTGGTTCAGTTCGATTTTGATGTCGCCGAAGTTGGTTTTAAGCAGGATCATGTGAAGCCTCTGTCATTGAATCGTGTATCCCTTCATGGGATTGAGTGCGTATAATACCGCCTTTTTCGCGGCCTGACAGCGCCGTGGCACGATTGCCGGAATTTCCGCCCGGAACAGCCTCCGCGCGGCAACCTGCCGGTACTACTCAGAAACGGATGGTTATGACAGACACAACTCCAAACAGCCACAATTTCATTGCCAAAATCGTTCAGGATGACCTCGCCAGCGGTAAGGTTCAGAGCGTTGTGACACGCTTTCCGCCTGAGCCTAACGGTTATCTGCATGTGGGCCATGCCAAATCAATCTGCCTGAACTTCGGCGTGGCCGAACAGTTTAACGGCCAGTGTAACCTGCGTTTCGACGACACCAACCCGGAAAAAGAAAGCCAGGAATTTATTGATGCGATCAAAGACGACATCACCTGGCTGGGCTTTAACTGGGCCGGAGAGGTGCGTTATGCCTCGGATTACTTTGACCAGCTGCATCAGTGGGCGCTGCACCTGATTCGTGAAGGCAAGGCTTATGTCTGTGACCTTAGCCCGGAGCAGGCGCGTGAATACCGTGGCACCCTGACCGAAGCGGGTAAAAACAGCCCCTTCCGTGAGCGCACGGCAGAAGAAAACCTGGCGCTGTTTGAAAAAATGCGTGCCGGTGACTTCAACGAAGGTGCCTGCGTGCTGCGCGCCAAAATTGATATGGCATCGCCAAACATGAACCTGCGTGATCCGATCATCTATCGTATCCGTAAAGTGCATCACCATCAGACCGGTGATAAATGGTGTATTTACCCGACCTATGACTTTACCCATGGTCAGTCGGATGCCATCGAAGGCATTACCCATTCCGTCTGTACGCTGGAATTTGAAGACCATAAACCACTGTACGACTGGTTTATTGCCAATCTGCCGGTGCCGGCACAGCCGCGTCAGTACGAATTTGGCCGCCTGAATCTGGATTACACCGTAACCTCCAAGCGTAAGCTGAAAGCTCTGGTGGATGATCAGGTGGTGGCAGGCTGGAATGATCCGCGCATGCCTACCATCGCCGGTATGCGTCGTCGTGGATTTACTCCGCGCTCGGTGCGTAATTTCTGCGAAATGATTGGTGTGACCCGCAGTGACGGTATGGTCGATGTGGCGATGCTGGAGCACGCGCTGCGTGATGATCTGAACAAGCATGCACCGCGTGCGATGTGTGTGATCCGGCCGTTAAAAGTCGAGATCGAAAATCTGGCCGTCGATCATCTGGAAATGCTCAGCGCCGAATATCATCACGAGCTGGATCTGGGCTCGCGCGAAATGCCGTTTACCCGTGAGATCTATATCGATCAGGATGATTTTAAAGAAGAGTACAGCAAGAAATTCAAAAAGAAATTCACGCCGGGCAAACGTATCCGTCTGCGTCATTCTTATGTGATCGAAGCAACCAGCTACGAAAAAGACGAAGCCGGTAATGTTGTGCTGGTGCGGGCGAAATTAATCGAAGGCACGCTGGGTGAAAATCCGGCCGACGGTGATAACCCAAAAGGGGTGGTGCACTGGGTTTCGGCCAGTCATTCGGTGCAGGCAGAATTACGCCTCTATGAGCGTCTGTTTAATCACCCGACGCCGGATAAAGTCGACGGCGATTTTATGCAGTTTGTAAATCGCGATTCGCTCACCGTTACCACCGGTTGGGTTGAACCTGCACTGGCCAATGTCGGTGCAGAAAGTAATTTCCAGTTTGAGCGTGAAGGCTATTTTGTTGCCGACCGCTACGATCACAGCACTGACAAGCCGGTCTTTAACCTGACCATTGGCTTGCGTGAAGATAAATCACTGCAGGCAGATTAAGGCTGATTATGACTTTGCAGATTTTTAATACGCTGACGCGTCAGAAAGAAGAATTTAAACCGTTACAGCCAGGCAAGGTTGGCATGTATGTTTGTGGTATGACGGTTTATGACTTCTGTCACCTGGGTCATGCCCGGGTGATGGTGGCGTTTGACGTTATTGCCCGCTACTTGCGTCATCGTGGTTATGAGGTGAATTACATCCGTAATATCACCGATATCGACGATAAAATTATCAAGCGTGCCAACGAAAACGGCGAAGCTTTTGATGCATTAACCGAGCGCTTTATTGCTGAGATGCACAAGGATGCCGACCTGCTGGAAATTGAGCGCCCGAATGCGGAGCCAAAAGCCACGGCGCATATCGACGATATTATCCGTCTGGTCGAAACCCTGATTGCCAAAGGTTATGCCTACGCGCCGGGGAATGGTGATGTGTATTACTCGGTGCGTAAATTCGAAGGTTACGGCAAATTATCCGGTAAAATTCTGGATGATTTAGAAGCCGGTGCGCGTGTCGATGTTGACGAACATAAGCAAGATCCTCTGGATTTTGTGTTGTGGAAAGCCGCCAAAGCCGACGAACCACACTGGCATTCGCCGTGGGGTATTGGTCGCCCGGGCTGGCACATTGAATGTTCGGCCATGTCATCCTGCTGTCTGGGTGAAACCTTTGATATTCATGGTGGCGGTCCGGATCTTAAATTCCCGCACCACGAAAACGAAATTGCCCAGTCGGAAGCGGCTACGGGTAAAAAATACGTGAATACCTGGATGCATGCCGGTGCGGTTCGTGTTGATGGCGAAAAGATGTCCAAATCGCTGGGCAACTTTTTCACCATCCGCGAAATTCTGGAAAAATATCCGGCGGAAGTGGTGCGTTTTTTACTGCTCTCCAGTCAGTACCGCAGTGCGATCAATTATTCCGAAGACAGCCTGAAAGAAGCGCACACCAAGCTGGAGCGTTTTTATAATGCGCTGCGTGGTGTTGTGGTTGGCGAGGTTGCGGATATTGATAATGAATATTCGCAACGCTTCCATGCATCGATGGATGATGACTTCAATACGCCGGAAGCCATTGCCGCATTGTTTGATCTGGTGCGGGCCGTGAATAAAGCCGATGGGGCAGAGCAGGCAGCATTGGCTGGTCAGTTGCGTTATCTGGCGGGTGTGTTGGGTTGTCTGCAGTCTGAGCCGGAAGCCTTTTTGCAGTCTGGTGCGGATGTCGATGAAGCCTGGATTCAGGACATGATCAGTAAGCGTGCTGAGGCGAAAAAAGCCAAAGATTTTGCTACGGCAGATCAGGTGCGTGATGAATTGCTGGCGCAGGGGATTGTGCTGCGTGATGGTCCGGAAGGCACCAGCTGGTCAAAGCAATAATCCGCCGTTAGCGGCAGATATGAAAAAGCCCGGACAGAGCGATCTGTCCGGGCTTTTTTGTTTTCTTAATATTCAGTGATTACTGCTTGTGCAGGGTCTCGCAGGCAAACAGGGTATTTTCCAGCAATTTGGCGCGGGTCATCGGGCCTACACCACCCGGAACCGGGGTGATGAAGGCGGCGCGTTCGGCGGCGGCGGCAAAATCCACATCGCCAATCAGTTTGCCGTCAGCCTGGCGGTTAATACCAACATCAATCACGGTGGCGCCGGGCTTGATCCATTCACCTTTAACAATACCCGGCTTACCAACGGCAACGACCACAATGTCGGCCTGCTGGACGTGATGCGCCAGATCTTTGGTGAAGCGGTGGCAGGTGGTTACTGTGCAGCCTTTCAGCAGCAGTTCCAGACCCATCGGGCGGCCAACAATGTTGGATGCGCCAACAATGACCGCATGCTTGCCACGAACTTCCTCGCCGGTGCCGTCCAGTAGGTCAACGATGCCAGCCGGAGTGCAGGGGCGCAGCATCGGCATGCGCTGTGCCAGGCGGCCAAGATTGAATGGGTGGAAGCCGTCAACATCTTTGGTTGGGTCGATACGCTCAAGAATTTCATCGGCTTTCAGGCCGGCAGGTAAGGGCAGTTGCACCAGGATGCCATCAACACTGCTGTCATGGTTCAGCTCGTCGATCAGGTCCAGCAGTTGTTGCTGGGTGGTTTCTGCCGGCAGGTCAAAGGCCTTGCTGACAATGCCGACCTGTTCGCAGTCTTTACGCTTATGCGCCACATAGACTTCGGACGCCGGGTCGCTGCCTACTAATATGACCGCCAGGCCGGGTGCGCGCAGACCTTTCTCTGTGCGGGCCTGAACCTGCTGTTTAATGGATTCGCGAATCGCTTTGGCAGTGGCGTTGCCATCGATCAGTTGAGCGGTCATAAGCGCAGTAAACCTGTAGCAGTTATCAAAGCGCGCGATTTTCTCATGTGCGCTGAGAAAAACAAAGATACCGCTGGCGCCAGCCTGCGGATAAATGCAGAAACGCTCAAAAAATCACCGAACCGATTGTTTTTATTAATTTTTTTCAAAAAGTCGTTGACGGGGTGGGGGCTCATCTATAATATGCGCAGCCACTTGCAGGGCACTTCGCAAAGCAAGTAAGTTCGGGGTATAGCGCAGTCTGGTAGCGCGCCTGCTTTGGGAGCAGGATGTCGGGAGTTCGAATCTCTCTACCCCGACCACTAATGTCTGAATGAATTGACATGCGCCCGTAGCTCAATTGGATAGAGCATCGGCCTTCTAAGCCGAGGGTTGCAGGTTCAATCCCTGCCGGGTGCGCCATTTGGCAATCTCAGCAGAACTTTTGTGGTGGCCGTAGCTCAGTTGGTAGAGTCCAGGATTGTGATTCCTGTTGTCGCGGGTTCGAGCCCCGTCGGCCACCCCACTTCCCCTTCTTAATTCCTTTTGTTTATATCTCCTAAGTGTTTGATTGCTCAAGCATTCTAAATGGTTTTATTCGGGCAGTGCCTTGCGCTATAATCCGCGCCTTTCTGATTTTATCGGCGCCGGGCGAGGCCTGTGCGTTATTTTTTGAACAGTATATTGAGAGGCATCTATGCAAGTGTCCATTGAGACCACTTCCGGTCTTCAGCGTGTAATGACCATTGGCGTTCCTGCAGCAGAAGTAGAAGGTAAAGTAACTGCTGAACTGAAGCGTATCTCCAAAGGCCAGCGCGTAAATGGTTTCCGTAAAGGCAAGCCGCTGCCTCCGGCTGTTGCCAAGCGTATGTTTGGTAAGCAGGCGCGTTACGAAGCTATCTACCAGCAAATGCAACAGTCATTCTTTAAAGCCGTGCAGGACGAGAATGTAAAACTGGCCGGTATGCCAACTTTCGAGCCTACCGTTGATGAAGACGGTAAGGATCTGGAATTTAAAGCGACGTTTGAAGTCTACCCGGAAATCACTCTGGCCGATTTCGGCAGCATCGAAGTTGAACAGAAAACCGCTACCGTAACCGACGCGGATCTGGACACCATGCTGGATACTCTGCGTAAGCAGAATGCCAAGTGGGAAGAGTCTGCTGAAGCTGCCGCTGATGGCGACCAGGTAGTGATCGATTTCGAAGGTTTCATCGACGGTGAAGCATTTGAAGGTGGTGCAGCCAAAGGTTACAGCCTGACTCTGGGTTCCAACTCTATGATTCCTGGCTTCGAAGCGGGCCTGGTGGGTGCGAAAGCCGGCGAAGAGAAAACTCTGGACGTTGCTTTCCCTGAGGACTACCACAAAGAAGAACTGAAAGGTAAGCCTGCTCAGTTCAAGGTAACCGTTACTGCGGTTAAAAAGCCTCAGCTGCCTGAACTGAACGAAGAATTCTTCAAAGGTTTTGGTGTCGAAACCGCTGATGAAGCTGAATTCAAAACCGAAATCCGTAAGAACATGGACCGTGAACTGGCCCGTGCTCTGCGCAGTCTGACCAAGCAGCAGGTTATTGCTGGTCTGGTTGCTGCTAACACCGTTGAAGCTCCGTCTTCTCTGGTTGATCAGGAAATTGATCGTCTGCGTAAGCAGGCTGTTCAGCAGTTTGGCGGTGGCCAGCAGCTGGATCCTAACATGCTGCCAGCTGAGCTGTTCAAAGATCAGGCTGAGAGGCGCGTTGTTATCGGTCTGCTGATGAATGCGGTTATCGAAGCGAACGAATTGACGCCTTCGGCAGAAAAAGTGGCTGAATTGATTGAAGAAGTTGCCGCGACTTATCAGGATCCTGAAGAGGTGCGCAACTACTACAACAGCAACCCACAGCAGAAATCTCAGGTAGAAGCGCTGGCTCTGGAAGAGCAGGCGGTTGAGAAAGTTCTGGCAGGGGCTAAGATCAGCCAGTCAGAAGCCACTTACGAAGAAGTGATCCGCGCGGCTAATCAGCCTGCCTGATCACTCGACAGAGTGACTGACACAACGCCAATCAATGGCTAAACTCAGAGACAGCCGCACACATTGCGGCTGTTTTTGTAAAAAAGCTAATTATGTCAGGGAGTACAGGGTCGAATGTTTGACTCCATGAAACAACAGTCAGAAATCATCCAGGCAAGCGGTCTGGTACCAATGGTGGTAGAGCAGTCAGCCCGCGGTGAGCGTGCTTACGACATCTACTCACGCTTGCTGAAAGAGCGCGTAATCTTCCTGGTTGGCCCGGTCGAAGACCATATGGCTAATCTGGTGGTGGCGCAGTTGCTGTTCCTTGAGTCTGAGAATCCGGACAAGGATATTCACCTGTACATCAACTCGCCGGGTGGTTCGGTGTCTGCAGGTCTGTCTATTTATGACACCATGCAGTTTATCAAGCCGGATGTCAGTACGATGGTGATTGGTCAGGCCTGCAGTATGGGGGCATTTCTGCTCGCAGCTGGCGCCAAGGGCAAGCGTCTCAGTGTGCCTAACTCCCGCGTTATGATTCACCAGCCGAGTGGTGGTGCGCAGGGGCAGGCAACGGATATTCAGATCCATGCGCGTAACATTCAGGACACCAAAGAACGCCTGAACCGTATTCTGGCTCATCATACCGGGCAGAGTATTGAACAAGTGACCGCGGATACTGAGCGTGACAACTTTATGGATCCGGAAGCTGCGCTGGCTTACGGTCTGATCGACAAGGTTGTTACAAACCGCTGATTGACTTAAGGCTGGATTACTCTGTTTCCGGCCTTGAAATACCCGATAAAAAGATCCATCTTCTGGATCAGTGCAACGAATAATGAGGCAGTCGAATGACCGACGATACAAAGGGCAAAGGCGACGATAGCGGTAAGCTGCTCTACTGCTCGTTTTGCGGTAAGAGCCAGCATGAAGTACGCAAGCTGATTGCCGGGCCTTCGGTGTTCATCTGTGACGAGTGTGTCGACCTGTGTAATGACATCATTCGTGAAGAAGTGCAGGAAGCCGAGAACAAAGGCTCAGGCGATAAACTGCCGACGCCAAAAGAAATCAAGGCGACACTGGATGAATACGTTATTGGCCAGGAGAAGGCCAAGATCGTTCTCGCGGTAGCGGTTTATAACCACTATAAGCGCCTGCAGAGTGGTGAAGGTAAGGCAGAGGTTGAGCTGTCCAAGAGTAATATTCTGCTGATTGGGCCAACCGGTAGTGGTAAGACTCTGCTGGCTGAGACACTGGCACGACTGCTGAATGTTCCTTTTACCATTGCTGATGCAACCACGCTGACTGAAGCTGGTTATGTGGGTGAGGATGTTGAAAACATCATTCAGAAGCTGTTGCAGAAGTGTGATTACGACGTTGAGAAAGCTCAGCGTGGTATTGTTTACATCGACGAAATTGACAAAATTTCACGCAAATCTGATAACCCATCGATTACCCGTGATGTGTCGGGTGAGGGTGTACAGCAAGCACTGCTGAAACTGATTGAAGGTACAGTCGCTTCTGTTCCGCCGCAGGGTGGCCGTAAGCATCCGCAGCAGGAATTTCTGCAGGTAGATACCTCCAACATTCTGTTTATCTGTGGTGGTGCTTTTGCCGGCTTGGATAACATCATCCGTGATCGCTCAGAGAAGAGCAGTATTGGCTTTTCGGCTACCGTGAAAGGTAAAGAAGAGCAGAAGGCGGTTGGTGAGGTTCTGCGTGAAGTGGAGCCGGGTGATCTGGTGAAATACGGTCTGATTCCGGAATTCATTGGCCGCTTGCCGGTTGTAGCAACGCTGGATGAGCTCGATAAAGATGCGCTGGTGCGTATTCTGACTGAGCCACGCAACTCTCTGGTGCGTCAGTATCAGAAATTGTTTGAAATGGAATCGGTTGAGCTGGAATTCCGTGACAGCGCGCTGGATGCAATTGCAACCTGTGCGATGGAGCGTAAAACCGGTGCCCGTGGTCTGCGATCTATTATGGAGGGTGCATTGCTTCACACTATGTACCGTATTCCGTCGGAAGAGCATGTGGCGAAGGTAGTGATCGAAGAAAGTGTGATCAATGGTGAGTCTGAGCCGCTGATCATTTATGAAACCGCTGATGTTGGTAAGGTGTCTCCGGACAACGACTGATACGGATCATAATCCCGTCAACAAAAGGAGCCTTTGGCTCCTTTTGTTTTTTCAGGCCTTGTATTTCTTGCGCTTCGCCCTCACTTCCTGACATATTGGCGTCAAAGACGCAGTTTTTAGGTGCATTGTTCATGACTCAAGAAGTATTACCACTATTACCCCTTCGTGACGTGGTCGTTTTTCCTGCCATGGTGATTCCGCTGTTTGTGGGACGGGAAAAATCAATCAACGCACTGGAAGAAGCGATGAGTCTCGACAAGCGGATTATGCTGGTCGCACAAAAAGATGCATCGGATGATGAGCCGGGCTGTGAAGATATGCATACCGTCGGCACCATCGCCAATATTCTGCAGTTATTGAAACTGCCGGATGGTACCGTAAAAGTACTGGTTGAAGGTGATGTGCGGGCGCAGCTTTCTGAATTGATTGACGAAGAAGAATTATTCCGTGGCACGGTTGAAGCCATATCTGCGGATGAATTAACAGAACGTGAAAACGAAGTTTTGGTTCGCTCCCTGACCGGGCATTTTGAACAGTATGTCCAATTGTCTAAAAAAGTTCCGAGCGAAGTATTGTCAACGATTTCCGGAATCGAAGACGCTTCGCGTCTGGCCGATACCATTGCAGCACATATTTCACTAAAACTGGATGAAAAGCAGAATGTTCTGGAAATGCTCGATCCGCGTGAGCGTGTCGAACATTTAATGGAATTAATGGAATCCGAAATTGATCTGCTGAAAGTTGAAAAACGTATCCGTGGTCGCGTTAAAAAGCAGATGGAAAAAAGCCAGCGCGAGTATTATCTGAATGAGCAGATGAAGGCTATTCAGAAAGAGCTCGGTGATCTGGAAGACGGCAGCAATGAGTTTGATGAACTGACGCATAAAATCGAACAGTCCGGCATGACCAAGGAAGCCCGTGAAAAGGCTGATGCCGAGCTGAAGAAATTACGCATGATGTCACCGATGTCAGCCGAAGCTTCGGTTGTACGCGGCTATCTGGACTGGTTGGTTAACCTGCCGTGGAAAAAACGCAGCCGTGTAAATCATGACCTGACCAATGCCAAAGAAATTCTGGATGCTGATCACTTTGGTCTGGAAGAAGTGAAAGAGCGTATTCTGGAATACCTCGCAGTTCAGACCCGTGTGAAAAAAGTAAAAGGCGCTGTGTTGTGTCTGGTTGGGCCTCCGGGGGTTGGTAAAACCTCTCTGGGTAAATCCATCGCCCGTGCAACAAACCGCAAGTTTGTGCGTATGGCTTTGGGTGGTGTGCGTGACGAGGCAGAAATCCGCGGGCACCGTCGCACCTATATCGGTTCGATGCCAGGTAAGCTTGTACAGAAAATGTCTAAGGTTGCGGTGAAAAACCCGTTATTCCTGCTCGATGAAATCGACAAAATGGGCATGGATCATCGTGGCGACCCTGCATCTGCATTGCTGGAGGTGCTTGATCCTGAACAAAACTCGACCTTTGCGGACCACTATCTGGAAGTCGATTACGATCTGTCAGACGTGATGTTTGTATGTACGTCCAACAGTATGGATATTCCTGGTCCGTTGCTGGATCGTATGGAAGTGATCCGTATTCCGGGTTATACCGAAGCGGAAAAGGTCAGCATTGCACGGCGTTACCTGTTGCCGAAGCAGATTAAACTGAATGGTTTGCATGAGCGTGAAATTGAAGTGAGTGATGATCGCTTGCGCGACATTATACGCCATTACACCCGTGAGGCTGGCGTGCGTGGTCTTGAGCGTGAGATTGCCAAGCTTTGCCGCCGCGTTGTCAAAGCTAACATGCTGGAGAAAAACCAGCAGACCCGCGACATCAGCGCCGAGCTTCTGGACGAGTATCTGGGCGTACAGAAATTCCGTTATGGTCTGGCCGGGTTGGATAATCAGATCGGGCAAGTGACAGGTCTGGCCTGGACCTCGGTCGGTGGTGAGTTGCTGACACTGGAATCGGCTGCAACCCCCGGTAAGGGGCGTATTGTGAAAACAGGCTCTCTGGGTGACGTTATGCAGGAATCCATCCAGGCGGCGCTTACTGTCGTGCGTAGCCGTGCTGTTGGTATGGGGGTGTCGCCCGAGTACTTTGAAAAGCACGATCTGCATGTGCACGTGCCAGAAGGCGCCACACCGAAAGATGGTCCGAGTGCCGGTATTGGTATGGCAACGGCCCTGGCTTCTGTGATGACGGGCATTCCTGTGCGTGCAGATGTAGCGATGACGGGTGAGATTACCCTGCGCGGTAAGGTATTAGCCATTGGTGGCCTGAAAGAGAAACTTCTGGCAGCTCATCGTGGCGGTATTAAGACCGTAATTATTCCAAAAGAGAACGAAAAGGATCTTCGCGACATTCCGGGGAACATTCTGGAAGATATGAATGTTGTGGCGGTTGACTGGATTGACGAAGTGCTGGATCTGGCACTGGAAAGCAAACCGGAGCCTCATGTTGGTGAAATTATCACCAAAGATGAGGCTGCCGGTAAAAAAGACGACAATACCAGGCCCAGCACACACTAAGGCCGCTTGACGGTCTGGGGAGCGCTTGGTATAAATCGTCGCTCTAATATTTTCCTGTAGCGATCGCCCAGTCGCATAACAAGAATTCACTATTGCGCACAGAGTAAGGGGATAAGTGTGAACAAATCTGAATTAATCGATGCAATCGCAGCTTCTGCGGACATTCCAAAAGCAGCAGCTGGCCGTGCTTTAGACGCCATGATCGAAAGCATTGGCGGTGCACTGAAAGAAGGCGATCAGGTCGCTCTCGTTGGTTTTGGTACTTTTATGGTTAAAGAGCGTGCTGCTCGCACTGGCCGTAACCCACAGACCGGCGCTCCGATCGAAATCAAGGCAGCTAAAGTTCCTGGCTTCAAACCAGGCAAAGCACTGAAAGACGCTGTCAACTAAGTTAGTTGGATTAAGGACCGGTAGTTCAGTCGGTTAGAATACCGGCCTGTCACGCCGGGGGTCGCGGGTTCGAGTCCCGTCCAGTCCGCCATTTTTCATACAGAATTTGGGAGATTAGCTCAGCTGGGAGAGCATCTGCCTTAC
>NZ_DDCJ01000047.1:9234-11383 GCF_002335285.1 Thalassolituus sp. UBA2009 | reverse complement strand
CGGTGTTGTTTTTCTGCGCCCCTGGGGCCGCCGCAGAAACCGCTTATATGTCTGGTCTGTCCGCAGGGTCGGTTAATGCTCCTGCCAAACCGACATTTCCGCCATCCATGGCGGTCATATTCCGAAACCCTGCAGGCACAAAAAAACCGGCCGAAGCCGGTTTTTTTGTATCTGGAAAGCAATGCTTTCTGGGCGTTGCGAGCGACGGTCAGCCGCGGCGGAAGTTTCTGAGAAAGCGCAATGTAGATGTCCTACCTGAGCATTTCAAAGAAACTTCCAACAAAGGCTGGCCGAGCGCAGCAGACCAGAATTACATACGTTCCCAAACGGTCGCGATACCCTGGCCTAAACCAATACACATGGTAGACACACCGTACTTACCACCTTCCTGCTCAAGCACGTTGATCAGAGTGGTAGAGATACGCGCACCGGAACAACCCAGTGGGTGACCCAGAGCGATGGCACCGCCATGAATATTTACACGGCTGTCAGCGATTTCGGTCAGTTTCAGATCCTTGATGCAAGGCAGAGACTGAGCACCGAAAGCTTCGTTCAGCTCCCAGTAATCGATATCGGTAACGTCCAGACCAGCGCGCTTCAGTGCTTTCTTGGTCGCAGGAACCGGGCCGTAACCCATGATCGCTGCATCAACACCGGCAACCGCCATACCAATGATACGGGCACGTGGCTTGAGGCCCAGTTCCATTGCTTTCTCGTAGCTCATCAGCAGCATGGCTGATGCACCATCGGTGATCTGAGAAGAAGTACCGGCAGTTACGGTACCGCTCTTAGGATCGAAAGCAGGACGCAGGTTACCCAGGCTTTCAACAGTAGTTTCCGGACGGATAGTTTCGTCTTCGGTTACCAGAATCTGTTTGCCTTCAGCATCGTGGCCGTACATCGGAACGATTTCGTTCTTGAACTTGCCTTCCAGGGTCGCTTTGTGAGCCAGACGGTGAGAACGCGCGGCGAACTCATCCTGCTGCTGACGGGTAATACCGTGCATTTTGCCCAGCATTTCCGCAGTCAGACCCATCATGTTGGATGCTTTAGCGAAGTGCTTTGAAGACTCAGGGTTGTGGTCAAAACCGTGCTGCATGTTCACGTGACCCATGTGTTCAACACCACCAACAACGAATACATCGCCGTTACCGGTCTGAATAGCCTGAGCCGCAGTGTGGATAGCAGACATTGCAGAACCACACAGACGGTTAACAGTCTGAGCACCCGCTTCTTTAGGCACAACAGTCAGCAGACCGATCTGACGTGCAACGTTGAAGCCCTGTTCCAGAGTCTGGTTTACACAGCCCCAGATAACGTCTTCAACCAGAGCAGGATTAACGCCCGGGTTACGTTCGAACAATGCGTTGATCAGATTTGCAGAAATGGTTTCCGCACGTACGTTGCGGAATACGCCACCTTTGGAACGACCCATAGGTGAGCGCACTGCATCAACAACAACAACGTCTTTTGGATTGTAAGACATGGTTTAAATCTCCTAGTGCGCCTATTAACCGAAGTAGCTTTCGCCGTTCGCAGCCATTTCACGCATACGAGCGGTTGGTTTGTACAGATTGCCCAGGTCGGCGTACTTGTCGCACAGAGCAACAAACTCAGCCATACCAACGGAATCCATGTAACGGCACGCACCACCACGGAATGGAGGGAAACCAATACCGAAGATCAGACCCATATCGGCTTCTGCCGGAGTATCAACGATACCTTCTTCCAGACAGCGGGCGATCTCAATACACATTGGGATCATGCAGCGTGCGATGATGTCTTCAGCTTCGAAGTCTTTCGCTTCAGCAACCACTGGCTTGATCAGATCGTAAGTAGTCTGATCAACAACTTTCTTCGGCTTGCCTTTCTTATCGGTTTCGTAAACGTAGAAACCTTTACCGTTCTTCTGGCCGTAACGCTCGTTTTCGAACATCACTTCCATAGAGGTTTTGAAGTCAGCCTTCATACGATCCGGGAAGCCTTCCGCCATCACTTCGTTGGCGTGAACACCGGTATCGATACCAACAACGTCCAGCAGGTATGCAGGACCCATTGGGAAACCGAATTTCTCCATTACTTTGTCGACTTTCTGGAAGTCAGCACCGTCGCGGACCAGACCAGCGAAACCAGCGAAGTAAGGGAACAG
>NZ_DDCJ01000047.1:0-8969 GCF_002335285.1 Thalassolituus sp. UBA2009 | reverse complement strand
TAAGCAACCACAGTGGCCACAGCTTCAGGAGAAGTCTTGGCACCACGGATAACTTCAACCAGTGGCATCATGTGCACAGGGTTAAAGAAGTGCATACCCAGGAAGTTTTCAGGACGCTTCAGGTCAGCAGCCAGCAGGTCGATAGAAATGGTAGAAGTGTTAGACGTGATGATCGCATCTTCGCGAACTTTGTCTTCCAGCTCAGCCAGAACCATTTTTTTGACTTTAGGGTTTTCAACAACCGCTTCAACCACAGTGTCGACATCGCCGAATTCTGCATAAGACAGAGTCGGACGGATGCGGTTCAGGGTTTCACCCATCTGCAGAGGCTTCATTTTCTTACGCTCTACGCGCTTGGCCAGCAGCTTGTTCGCTTCGTTCAGGCCCAGCTCGATACCCGCTTCATTGATGTCTTTCATCATGATCGGGGTGCCTTTCAGCGCAGACTGGAAGGCAATACCGCCACCCATGATGCCAGCGCCCAGCACAGCAGCTTTATTGGTTGGCTTAGCAGCCTTGTCGAATTCTTTTGCTTTCTTCTTCAGCAGCTGGTCGTTCATGAACAGACCGATCAGAGCGTTGCTTTCAGAAGTTTTTGCCAGTTGTGCAAAGCCTTTGGCTTCCACTTCCAGTGCTTTATCACGACCCATGTTGGCCGCTTTCTGCATGGATTTGATGGCAACGATTGGCGCTGGGTACTGACCTTTGGTCTGACCAGCAACGAAACCTTTAGCGGTTTCGAAAACCATCATCTGTTCCATCGTGTTCAGCTTCAGCTTGGAAGTTTTTTCTTCACGACGGGCCTGCCAGTTGATTTCGCCAGCGATGGCGGCTTTCAGCATGGCAACAGACTGTTCTTTCAGTTTGTCAGCAGCAACAACGGCATCAACTGCGCCGTCTTTCAGTGCTTTCTCAGGCTTGTTCTCAGCGCCCATGCAGATCCATTCGATCGCATTGTCAGCACCGATAACACGTGGCAGACGGACAGTACCGCCAAAACCAGGCATCAGACCCAGTTTAACTTCTGGCAGACCGATCTTGGCCTTGTCAGACATAACGCGCAGGTCGGTAGACAGACACATTTCGAAGCCGCCACCCAGAGCGATGCCATTAATAGCAGTCAGGGTAGGAACGGACAGATCTTCGATAGCACAGAAGATTTTGTTGGCTTCGAGGCCCCAGGCCACGATTTCTTCTTCGCTTTGCTTGAAGGCTTCACCGAATTCGGTGATATCCGCGCCGACGATAAATACGTCTTTACCAGATGTAACTAAAACGCCTTTAACGTCGCTGTTGCCTTGAATCGCTTCAACTGCTGCCTTCAGGTCTTCCAAAGTAACGCGGTTAAACTTGTTAACAGAGTCGCCTTGCAGATCGAATTTCAATTCGGCGATGCCGTCTTCGATCAAATTTACCGTGATGGCTTTACCTTCGTAAATCATCAACTGATCTCCACATGGTGGTTAGCTATTGACTGATCTGCCCGAAAGCGGATCAGCATTCTGCCTGTTGGTGAAACAACGCCCGCTGATGTTCATAAAACGAACAATTCATACGAGCGTTTGAATCTGAGTGGCACACATTCGGGGAAAGCGGTTGGAAAGTCAATAGAGAAGCAGGAATTGACGGGCATGCTGCTTATTTTCTGCACAAACCACGATCCTGAACGGCGCTATTTTAGCAGGTAAAGGGTCATTCGTGTTGAAAGACGATCACCTGACAGGTGGAAGTTATTCTGCCGGGCAGGAACCCGGTCACGGGTACGAGACCACAGACAACCACCGCCCTATCCTGGCGCATTAAGCTACTTTTTGTTCATTTTTGTTACAGTTTGTAATGTCCTATAGGGATAAAATGGCCTATCTCATACACTCCTTGCGGAAAGGATGTAATTCTTTCACGACAACTATCTAAAACAAAAAGAAGAAAACATGATGCGTCTAGCCTTCAACACCGCACGACTGGTGGTTCTGTTGTTACTGAGCCAGGCCGCACTCGCGACCCCACAGCAATTACTGACCGATTTACAACATATGCGCCTTGCCGCAACCAACGCCGTCACCAACTTTTATATGTTTTCTGGTTTGGATGCCGACAGTAAATACGAGCGCCGTATTGATCAGAGCATGAAGAAATTCAATGACAGCCTGACCAGTGCCCGCCAGCTGGCTTCCATCAACGGCATGGGCGACAGTGTTGCCAGCATTGATGCCGACTGGAAGAAGCTGTCTGAGCTGATGATGATTAACCGCAACGACATGCTGAAGCAGGGCTATCCCAACGTCCGTCTGGTCGATGAAATGGGCCGTAAGAGCATGGAAATTGTGAATAAGGCATCGGATGCCTACAGCAAGCTGGAACAAAGCAGTGGCATTAAGCCCAGCCCAATCGTGCAGAAAGCCCGCGACCTTGCCTTACTGATGGAAGAAATTACCTCTCAGTATGCCGCCCGCGGTACGACCAACCTGGGCCAGGTATTTATGGGCAACTACTCCCGCACCCTGACCGAAATGGCCGAAGATTTTCAGCAACAGCTGACTGAGCTGGAAGGCATGATCAAATCACAGAAGACCGAAGTGCTGATGGGCAGTGTTAAAAGCAAATGGCGCTTTATGGAAGAGCGCATCAAGAATTACAACGAGAACACCGTACCGTTTCTGGTTGTCAGCTATAACGACCGTATCATTGAGCATCTGGAAGAGCTGGAGTCGATGTTCCAGTAACAGACTGACGCTGCACATAAAAAAGCCCGCGGAATGCGGGCTTTTTTTATTTCTCGTTCACACGCTCCGCGTGGGAATGCAACGCTAACGGCAAAGGCTACCACGCAGAGCGTGGGAGCCAGATATAATCGCTTATAAAGCGCTTAAAAAAACGCTTCCATAAAATGCTGATAGGCTGCAGCACTGGCCGTTTTGTTTTCAGCCGCCATCAGCGTCACGCGGTTGTCGTACACCTCCAGCATCAGCAGGTTATCCTGCAGCTGTGGCAACATACGGCTGATCAGTTCAGCATCGGCCGCACTGCCATGGTTATGCCAGCTCAGACCTTCGGGCAAGCCTTCATTGTCCCAGCCCGCCTGACCCACAACCCGGAATTTAAGATCCCCGCCCTGCTGCTTACCGCGCCGTAACAGCGTATAGCTGGTACCGGGGATGTCATCGCGGATACCGGTTTTGGCTGCGTCCGGTTTAAAGGTAAAGCTGCGTACCTGTAAACCACTGCGGATGGCTTCAAAACGCAAGGCCGCCAGACGGGTATCGCGTGGGCTGGGTTTCAGCCAGATGATGGAGCCAAACAGAGACAGGGCTACGGCCACCACAATCAGCCAGATCATAAGGTCATTTCCTCCAGCTCCAGCCAGCGTTCTTCCAGAGCTTCGAGCGCTGCTTCGGCATCTGCCAGCTGGGCCAGCACGGCCTGAACCTGTGCAGCGTCACCACTGTAAAAATTGCCATCAGCAGTCTGAGCAGCCAGCGCATCGCGCTTCGTTTCCGCTGCGGCAATCTGTTCAGGCAGCAGATCTAGTTCGCGTTGCAGTTTGTACGACAGCTTTTTCTTTGGCTCTGCCGGCGCGCTAGCTGAGGCCGGCTCATCTTTTTTAACGGCTTTTTCACTGGCGCCAGCTGGTGCGCTGCTGGCCTGTGTGGCGCGGGCTTTCATCCGTTCCTGCCAGTCGGAGTAACCACCAACCTGCTCGTCGATCACGCCGTTTTCACCGAACACCCACAACTGCGTAACCACGTTATCGATAAAGGCCCGGTCATGGCTGACCAGCAGCAGCGTGGCCTTATATTCCATCAGACGCTCTTCCAGCAAGCTCCAGAGTTTCCACGTCCAGATCGTTGGTCGGCTCATCCATCACCAGCAGGTTGCAGGGTTTCAGGAATAACTTGGCCAACAGCACGCGGTTACGCTCCCCACCGGACAAAGCTTTAACCGGCGTACGTGCCCGCGCCGGGGCAAACAGGAAGTCGCCCAGATAACCGATGATATGACGGCTCTGGCCATTCACTTCGACCTGGTCCTTACCATCGGCGACGTTATCGGCAATGGATTTTTCTTCGTCCAGCTGATGGCGGGCCTGATCAAAATAAGCAACTTCAAGTCTGGTACCACATTTAATGGTGCCCGACTGCGGCTCAAGCTTGCCCAGCAGTAATTTCAGCAGCGTACTCTTACCCACGCCGTTGGGGCCAATCAGGCCGATACGGTCACCGCGCATCACTGTGGTGGAGAAATCGTTCACCTGCATCACGTCTTTCCAGGCGTAGGTCAGATGTTCGATTTCAAATACCTGCTTACCGGAAGATTCCGCAGCATTCATGCTGATATTGGCACTGCCCTGCACTTCACGGCGGGCCTTGCGCTCTTTGCGCATTTCTTTTAACCGCTCAACCCGGCCTTCATTACGGGTACGACGCGCTTTAACGCCCTGGCGAATCCACTTTTCTTCTTCGCTCAGGCGCTTATCGAATAAGGCATTCTGGGTGGCTTCGTCTTCCAGGCGTTTCTCGCGGTATTCAACAAAGCTCAGGTAGTCGCCCTGCCACTGATACAGATGGCCACGATCAAGTTCAACAATACGGGTCGCCAGATTCTGCACAAAAGCCCGGTCGTGACTGATAAAGACCAGCGCGCCGTTGAACTGCTTCAGCTGCTCTTCCAGCCATTCGATGGTGGCCACGTCCATATGGTTGGTTGGCTCGTCGAGGATCAGCAGATCCGGCTCGACGACTAAAGCCCGGGCCAGCATCACCCGGCGCTGCCAACCACCAGACAGTTCAGAAAACATCGACTCGCCGGGCAGATTCAGCTTCTGGATAATGGCTTCCACTTTCTGCTGCCAGCGCCAGCCATCGGCGGCTTCGATACGGGTTTGCAGCTGCTCCAGTTTTTTCAGGTCAGCATCCGCGCCTTTAGCACTTTCATCATGGTATTGGGCGATGGCCAGACCAACATCCCCCAGCCCTTCGGCAATTACATCGTAGACCGGCGTATGGGTGGTCTGCGGCAGTTCCTGCTGCAGTGCGCTGACACGCAGCAGATCGCGGTATTCCACCCGGCCATCATCCGGCTGTACCTGACGGTTAAGAATTTTCAGCAGCGTCGATTTACCTTCGCCATTGCGGCCAACCACACACAGACGCTCGCCGCTCTGAATATCAAGATCGACCTTATCGAGCAGAACGTGATCGCCAAACGCCAGCTCAGCCTGTTTCAAACGCACTAATACCATGGAGCCTTAACCTTACCGCCGGAGAAAAGGCCGACAGTATACAGAGGAAGCGCCATCGCCGCGCGGCCAGAACCCGGTCCAATGGAAAAGCAACGTTTGTCCCAGATAAAAGACAGTCTGTTTTAAATAGATTTGCAAAAAAGGCTATTGCATCTGCTATCGGCAACCGTTAAACAGCTCCGTTGCCCTTTGTGCATTTCGTTCTCATAACCGGTACATAATAATGACAATACATCTGAATCAGGGACATATTGCCGCTCTGATCATCGCCCTGGCTTTTTTCATCTGGATGGGAGCCGGCTCCTTGTCCGACGACGCCCCATTTGAAAACCCACGCCCACTGGTGATGGACAGTGGCCTGACACGTGTTCAGGTTGAGCGGATGAAAGGTGAGCTGGTTAATCGCGACATCACTATTTCTGCTCATACGGCTGCCAACCGCCGGGTTGAACTGAAATCAGAAATCCGCGGCAAAGTGATTGCGATCCATAAAGACAAAGGTGCCGCTGTTAAAGAAGGTGAGCTGCTGCTGGAACTGGATGCCCGCGACTGGCCGGCACGGGTAAAACAGGCGGAAGCCAATCTGCAACAACGCCAGCTGGAAGCCCGCAGCGCCCGCCAGCTGAGTGAACGCGGTCTGGCCAACGAATCACAACTGGCACAGGCTGCCACTGCGCTGGCCAATGCCGAAGCTGAGCTGACCAACGCCCGTATTCAGCTCAATGCCACCAAAATCCGCGCCCCTTTTACCGGTATTGTTGACCAGCGCATGGTTGAGATCGGCGATTTCGTCAAAGACAGCTCTCCTTTGCTGACCGTGCTCGATTTCACTCCATTTCTGGTAAAAGGCCAGGTGTCCGAACGCGACGCCGCCGACATTAATATCGGTGACGCCGGTTTTGCTGAGCTGATCAATGGCGACCGCGTCGATGGCCGTGTCCGCTTTATCGCGGCCGAAGCCGATGCCAAAACCCGCACTTTCCCGCTGGAGCTGGAAATCAGTAATCCGGGCGGCAGTATGACCAGCGGCCTGACCGCCAAGCTGCATATTCCGCAACCAGCGACCTACGCCTACTTTATCTCTCCGGCATTGCTGATTCTGGACGATGAAGGCCAGCTGGGGCTGAAAGGTATTGATGAGCAAAACCGCGTGGTATTCCGCGGCGTTAACCTTTTAAAAGCCGATAACAAAGGCATCTGGGTTTACGGTCTGGGCTCTGAGGCCAACATCATCACCGTTGGTCAGGGCTTTGTGGAATACGGTCAGCAGGTTGAGCCCGTCTATATGCAAGACACCGAAATCAGTGCCCAGCCGGAAGCGCCCAAAGACGACGCTGACGCCACTGCCTTAAGTGCGGGGTAAGGTATGAATTCACTGATTGATGCATCCCTGCAGCGTTCACGCACGGTACTGATGCTGTTTTGCCTGATTGCGTTGGTGGGTATTGCCACGCTGATCACGATTCCGAAAGAAAGTAACCCGGATATTACCGTTCCTTTTGTTTATGTTTCGGTGGTGCACGATGGGATCGCACCGGAAGACGCCGACGCCCTGATTTACAAACCGCTGGAAAAGGAGCTGCGCTCCCTCGACGGGCTGAAAGAAATGGTGTCTACCGCCACCAGTGGTCATCTGTCGATCACGCTGGAATTTTACACCGACGTAAATATTGATCAGGCCCTGCAGGATGTCCGCCAGAAAGTGGATGACGCCAAAGGCGAGTTGCCCACCGACAGCAAAGAACCCAAGGTAAAAGAAATCAACGTCGCCCTGTTTCCGGTGATGGTGGTGACCCTGTCCGGCGAAGTGAATGAGTCTGCACTCTATGCCGTGGCCGAAGATCTGCAGGACCGTCTCGAAGCCCTGCCCGGCGTACTCGAAGCCACGATTCAGGGTAAGCGTGACGAAATCGCCGAGATCATCGTCGACCCGGCGCGCATGGATAACTACAACCTGTCGTTTAATGATCTGGCCCGGCTGGTTGGCAATAACAACCAGCTGGTCGCCAGCGAGGATCTGGACACCGGCGCCGGACGTTTTGGCGTCAAGGTGCCCGGCCTGATTGAAAATATTCCCGACATTCTCAAACTGCCGGTCAAAGCCGATGGCGACACCGTGGTGCTTTTTCAGGATATTGCGGTGGGCCGCCTGGCTTACAAAGACCGTAAAAATGCTGCCCGGGTGAATGGTAAGCCCGCCGTCACGCTGGAGATCAAAAAGCGCATCGGCTCCAACATCATCGACACCCTTGATCAGGTAAAAGGCATCATTAATGAAGTGAAGCCCTACTGGCCGGCCGGTATTGATGTGGGTGTAACCCAGGACGAATCGGTACAGATCAAAGACATGCTCAACGATCTGTTCAATAACGTTCTGGTAGCAACATTACTGGTGATGATTCTGGTGCTCGGCAGTCTGGGTCTGCGCAGTTCGCTGATGGTCGGCATGGCCATTCCCGGTGCTTTTCTGATGGCGCTGATTGTGCTCAGCATGATGGGCTACACCCTGAATATGGTGGTGTTGTTCTCGCTGATTCTGTCCGTCGGCATGCTGGTTGACGGCGCCATCGTTGTGACTGAGTTTGCCGACCGGCGCCTGGCCGAAGGCGCGACTAAACTGCAGGCTTACAGCGAAGCGGCCAAGCGCATGGCCTGGCCAATTATCGCCTCGACAGCCACGACCCTGGCAGTCTTTCTGCCGCTGCTGTTCTGGCCCGGCACCACCGGCGAATTTATGAAATTCCTGCCGCTCACCCTGCTTTACACCCTGAGTGCTTCGCTGATTATGGCGTTGATTGTGGTGCCGACCATTGGCGCTGTTATGGGAAAGGATGGTCATCATAACAACGGTGCCCTGAGCGCCATCGAAGCCGCCGAACAAGGCCGCTTCGACGAGCTGAAAGGCTTTACCGGCGGTTATATTCGCCTGCTGTCGAAAGCTCTGAAGCACCCGCTGCAGGTGCTGGGTATGGCAATTGCGGCTCTGATTGGCTCTTTTGTGCTGTATGGCTCACTGGGACACGGCGTCGAGTTTTTCCCCGATGTGGATGCCGATATCGGCCTGGTCGATGTCCGTGCGCGCGGCAACCTGTCGCTGCTTGAGCGTGAAGAACTGGTACAGCAGGTGGAAAAACGCATTTTCGATATGGCCGAAATTCAGTCGCTGTATACCGCCACCTTTGTCAAAGCGCCTTCGGATTCCGCTGCCGATGTGATTGGCCGCATTCAGATCGAACTGGTGAACTGGGAGCATCGCCGCTCCGCCAACCAGATTCTGGCCGACATTGAACACCGCACCGCCGATATTGCCGGCATCATTATTGAAACGCAGAAGAAAGAAGGTGGCCCGGCTGCCGGCGCCGATATCCAGCTGCAGTTTACCGCCGCCAGCAATGAAGCCATGGTGCCTCTGCTGGAAGAAGTAAAAGCCATCTTTAATGCAGACCCGGAACTGAAAGACGTGCGCGACGACCGGCCACTGGAAGGCATTGAATGGCAACTGCAGATTGACCGCGAAGAGGCCACCCGCTACGGCACGGATATCGCCAGCACCGGCGCCATGATCCGCATGATTACCGGCGGCCAGAAAGTCGGCACCTTCCAGCCGGATTTCAGTGATGACGAAGTTGAGATTCTGCTGCGCTATCCGCTGCAGACCCGCAGCATTGATCAGTTTGAAGCCTTTAATATCAGCACGCCTTATGGCCTGGTGCCGGTCAGCAACTTTATG
>NZ_DDCJ01000048.1:0-9558 GCF_002335285.1 Thalassolituus sp. UBA2009 | reverse complement strand
CCGCGAAAAACATCACCGCACCTATGTATTTACCCTGCTCGGCGTTGCCTACTGCGCCAGTATTGGTGGTATTGCCACACTGGTTGGCAGCCCGCCGAATGCCATTGCAGCGGCACAGAATGGCATGACATTTGTGGATTGGATGAAACTGGCGCTGCCGGTTACGCTGGTTCTGCTGCCGGTTGCTGTCGGCGTACTGTACTGGGTACTTAAGCCCGATCTGAACCAACGCTTCAGCGTGCAGAAAAGTACTCTGGTCTGGGATAACAACAAACGTATTACCCTCGCCATTTTTACCCTGACCGTACTGTGCTGGATATTCAGTGCGCCGTTAAACTCCTGGCTTGGTGGCCTTGCCTCGTTTGATAGCGTTATTGGCATCAGCGCGATAATCGCACTCGCGGTCAGCGGCGTTGTAACCTGGAAAGACATTGAAAAAACCACCGACTGGAGTGTGCTGTTATTGTTCGGTGGTGGTCTGTGCCTCAGCGCAATTTTAAAAACCACCGGCACCAGTGAATTTCTGGCGCACAGTATCGGCGATTTTCTTCACTCCGGCGGCACTCTCGCAGCACTGCTGAGCATTGTGACCTTCGTGGTGTTTCTTACCGAGTTTGCCAGCAACACCGCCAGCGCCGCACTGTTAGTACCGGTGTTTGCGGCCATTGCCGACAGCCTGGGTGTATCACCCGTTATTCTGTCGGCACTGATTGCTATCGCCGCATCCTGCGCCTTTATGCTGCCGGTCGCCACGCCACCCAATGCCATCGTGTTTGGCAGCGGTTATGTGCAACAAAGTGAAATGATGCGTGCAGGCATCTGGCTGAACCTGGCCTGTATTATTGTACTGACCCTGTTCGCCTGGTTGTTCTGGTAAATACAAGCCCGTAAAAACGTATAAAAAAACGGCTGTCCGCCAAAAGCGTCAGCCGTTTTTTATGCCAGAGAGTATGATCAGGCGTTGGAAGTGTTGTTACCAAAAATCCGCTTCAACGCCGAATTAATCCAGCCTTCTTCCCGTTTCAGTACTTTTTTTACCACCGGCACATAATCAACATCTTCGTGGCGGATATGCTGAATAAGCCACGCCATTAATGATGTACGTACCCGGCGGGCGATACCAAAAGGATCACGACCGCTGGTCAGCTCTTCCTGCATACGGGAAATTTTATCTTCAAAGCGGCGATGCACCATCTGGTGCGCACTCAGCAAAACATAGCCCGCCTGATTCATTAACTGTTCTTCAAAGGCAAAATGGTCAAGGGTGTAGTCGCGCAGGCGCTCCATAACATCAAAGACTTCATCAACATCTTCAGAACCAATAGCATGGGTCAGATCATTGATGTACTGCACAATCTGCCGATGCTGAGCATCAATTACCTCAATTCCCAGATTAAGGTCAGCGGTCCACTCATACATATCCATAGCCGGAACATCCTGTCGCTGTTGTTTTTATTAATAGACTCCGGCGAGTCTAGAGAAATGGCCTGATCAGAAATTGACCTGAATCAATTCACACACACTTTGAATGGTTAAATTCACGCAAAATAAAACGTCCATCACATTTACGATTCCTGCCAATTCCCTGCATGACGCCCCCTTCTCACTGCCCTATGATGCATGCCTGAAAATGGCTTTTCTGCGGAAACCCTATGCAGAAAGACCGGCATAAAAATACAACGAGGATACTATGAAAGCCTTCTGGACCCTGTTCACCGCCCTGATGCTTACCTTCGGACTCGCCAGCACCGCAGATGCGGCACGCTTTGGCTCCGGTGGTTTTGGCAAAACCAAATCTGTACCTTTCCAGCAGAAAAAAGCCACCCCGGATCAGACCCAAAAACAGCAGCCAGCCAATAGCGCCCGTCCGGGCAGTGGCCTGGGTAAAGGCCTGCTGGGCGGCCTGTTGGCCGGTGGTCTGTTCGCCTACCTGCTGGGCAGCGGCGCGTTTGAAGGCATTCAGATGATGGATATTCTGCTGCTGGCGCTGGTTGGCTTTGTTCTGTTTAAGCTGTTGCGTGGCCGCGCCGCTCAGCACAATGCGCCACAGAGTGCTTATTCCGCTGCCGGCAATGCTGCCCAGCAACGTCAGAGCTTCGATATGGGCAACCTGGCCGACAGCGGTGCTGCTCCGGCCTCTGGCAACAGCGCCGCTTTTGCTGCCGAAGCCAGCATTGATCTGCCAGCAGGTTTTGATCAGCAAGCCTTTATCGACGGCGCCTTACAGCACTACCGTGAAGTGCAGGAAGCCTGGAATCAGGGCAACCTCGACACCATCACTGAATACGTCAGCCCGGGCCTGTATGCCGCCCTCGCCAACCAGCGCAACCGCATGATGGTGCCACCACAAACCGAAGTGCTGGATTTAAGCGCCGAAATCGTCGCCGCCGGTCAGGCCGGAGACAACGCCGAAATCAGCCTGCTGTTTAAAGGCCGCGTACGCGACCTGCTGGAAAAATCCGAAGACGGTATTTTTGATATCTGGCATCTGGAGCGCGATCTGAGCAAAGACAACGCACCATGGTTAATTGTGGGCATTCAGGCCGAATAACCGTCGCGGTTATTTTGCCGGAACACCGGCAAATGCTTTTTACCATGACAGCAACAGGGCAGCACAATGTGCTGCCCTGTTTTTTTATGGCCGCCCGCACAGCGCTACTCAGCAGAGCCTGAACCTGCCCGACTATGGGTAATACAGCATTGCCGCCTTGTGCCAGTTGTAACTGTTTCTATCAATTATTGAATCGCTCCCTGAAGTTCAGTACTCTCGAACCTCAGCAGGGAGGCCACCATATCGTACGAACACACCGTCCGGACACACGCCCTCCCCGCTTACAATCCCGAATGATAAAACCACGCGATTCCTGCCCTGCGTATACAAGGACGGGCGGCAGCGTGTCTGGAATACAAGCAGACCAGAACGATTTTCACTGCCAGAAAAGCACTGAAAATCACCAACGCAAAATAATATACAAACAACCAGTATATTTTACTGTTTATGGAATCTGATGCGCGTTTACGCTCCGGCAGAAAAACGCGCATGCGCAGATTGACACCTTCAATTCAGAAAAAATGGAAGAAAATCAATCACTTAATATTCTGCGAAAAGTGATAACGCGCAAAGTGTAAAGAGCGACTCAAGGTAAAAGCGCGCATGCGCGTTTATATCCTGACAAGAAAGAAAATAACGATGATTTCTACAGCCCGGACAATAGGTTAGGCTGGAAATCTGAATAAGGGCTTAGGTGTGTTAATGAGCATGCCTACTAAGAAACTGTTAGGCTTACAAGGTGATAAATATAATTCATGTCTGATACACCAAATACCGTACTAGAAATAACGCAGATAATAACTGGGTTTTTATCTGAAAATATGGTCAGCCTTTTGTTTTTAGTGCTACTAATAATTTGCAGAGATGCTATCTCTAATTTTATTTCTAGGCTAACTTCTTTTTCTTTCAGGAACGGCAATTCCGAGATTGGGATGAACGCTGTCGCGCCAATAAATGGAAGCAACGAGAAAGTAGTTAAGTTATCGAATGCTGATGAAAAGCCGATAGACCATGATGAAGAGACGGAAAAAGAAGAAAAGGCCAAGGAGGAAGGCTGGTTTTCAGAGATGCACACTGCATTTGAAAATGGGAATTTAGACGCAGCCGAAAAGGTTTTTAAAAAGTATGCATTGGAAGAAAAAGATGAAGTTAAGTTAGAGGAAAATAAGGCGATTTATCTTTTCTTTAAGTTTGAGAAAGGTAAGGACAACGCGGCAATTCTTGAGCTAGAAGAGTTGGCGCGCACAGCAAAGACCGAGGAATCAAAGCTAAATAGCTTAACATGGCTTTCATTCTGTTTAAGTGACAGCATGCAATACAATAAGGAAGTCCAGATTTGGGAAAAAGCAGTAAACGAATTTAAATCAGAGCCTTTGATTACAGAAGCTAAAGTAAACTTAGCCCATGCAATGAATAAAGATAATGATCCAGTTCAAGCACGAGGGTTATTAATTAGTCGTTTGTTAAAGGTTGAAGAGGAAAATCAAAAGGCAAAAATTTATGAAGCCCTTTCTAAAATTGAAGAATCTCTAGGTAACAAAACCATTTCTATCTATTGCAAAGATAAATCTTTAGAATTTGATCCCAATAATCGAGACGAGTTATTTAATTCTGCTTATGCAGCAAGCAATGAAGATATCGATGACATATCAATAAGTAACTACCTAAGACTAATTAGAATTGATGGTGAAAATTCTACAGCATTAAACAATCTGGGTGTGCGTGCTCAAGAAGCTGGCTTGAAAATTAAAGCTATTGATAACTATAAGAAAGCTGCCAGTTATAAAAATACTTTAGCAATGGCCAATCAAGGGTATTTGTTATTAGATGCAGGTTTTACCGAAGAGGCAGAAGAAATTGCCAAAAAGGCATTAGAGTCAGATGATACGCATGAAAATGTATATAGATTAATCACTGCCATTAATGAAAAGAAAGAAGAGCAGAGAGAAAAGTGGGAAAAATTGAGTAAAAAATCACTCAGCCGTCAGAAACTAATTCGTTCTTATATTGAGCAATATTATCTGGGTAATCCTAAAGAGCTTGAGGGCGAATGGTTTGTTAAGGGCGTAACTCAGACAAAAGTTGTAGTAAGTAACCATAAGTTAGAGGCGTCTTGGGAAGAGCCAGCTTCAGCGCTTGGAGGAAGCAAGTATTCTGTTAAGTTGATTGGCAGCGTTTCTGGCTCTTCATTCTCGGGTCAATATACAAAAAAATTGATTGGAGATAGCCCAAATACCCTGCTTGGATTGGCTGGAAACACCAGCAATACATGCATAGGTTTTGTTTCTGATGGCGGAAGTAAATTAACTTTGATGGCGTCAAAGGTAAATGATGATTTTTCATTGTTTCTATCAAGAAAAAATGCCTAACAAGTGCATCTTGCCGGATTTGGGTAAACTGTCACCTGTTTTGCAAAAAATGCAAAACAGCCGCCATTTCACCCAAACCGCAAATGCAGGCGTTAAGTGCCCAAGGAGAAACTGTGCCAGCTAACGGAGCAATATACATTCAAAGAGATAAAGTAAATCTCTCTGAAGTATTCGAACAAGTAAGAAGCGATAAAAGATTATTCCGTAAAGCAACATACTATGATGTTGATTTAGGCGAAGATACGGTCCGGTTTAATATTATGGAATCATCAAAAGTCCAGAACCATATAAATGGCTTTCTTGGTTACATTTCCTCATTGGATCAAGATCCCAAAAGAAAGGCAGATACAAGTTATGCCATTGGCCATACGAAAGTTGTGTTGGGTCTAGTATCAGAAAGGGAGTTTGAAGAAAATCATGCAATTTGGCAGAGCCTATTCACCATCGCCGACAAGTATAATGGCTTTGTATTTGTGCACGATAGCGTTTTACTCCCTAATGGGGCTGTTTTGGTTGGACCTTTGCTAGATGCTTAGAAAACACTTAACAAGTCAACAAGGGCGCTTCACGCCTTGATCCGCTAACGCGATCCCTGCTTGAAGGGCTAGGAGAGGGTAAATAATGAGCATCGATTTAAAAAACTCAGAAGGATTAGAGTTCGATATTTCAAACATTGGATGGGCATTTTACCTGAATATTGCAATCGAATATGGTTGGAAAGAAAAAGGAACTTTACCTCCTGAAGGTTGGCAAGGCCAATGGAATGGTGCATATGACATGTCTGAGGGTCAACTGGTTTCAGAAGCTGACGCAAAAAACATGGCAAGTGCATTAGAAACATATTTAGAAGATCCAAATAAAATTAATGTTGCAAAAGCTATGGCCAAAGAGTTTGAAAAGGTTGGAATTCCCGTAGAAGTTGATGAAAATGATAAAGAATTTTTGTCAGAATATATAATTTCTGCAAAGAAATCAGAGTTCCGAATATGGTAATTCCTAAAAAGTGGCTGCTACGGATTGGTGATCTTTCCCCGCTTTAACGGACACCAAAGTTAAACCGACGAGGTGTCCAATGCCAAAAAATACTCAGCCAAGAAAGACTTTGATTTTGACCGAAAAAACTACCAAATCCGAATTCCCCTCCCCTTAAAATAAAGCAATCTATGAAATTTTCTGAACCTGAAAAAGAAGCCCTGCTGGCGCTGAAGGGCGTTGGCCCGACCGTGATCAAACGCTTTGAGGAAATTGGCATCAGTTCGCTGGCTGAGCTGGCCACTTACAACGCAGAAGATATCGCCGAGAGAGTGGCTCAGATGCTGAGAACCACCTGCTGGAAAAACAGCCCACAAGCGAAAGCGGCAATTAATGCCGCGATTGAACGGGCCAAAGCCGGTTTATAAGCGGAAATTTATGCGATGAAACGTACAACACTGAATATTATTATTTTCCTGTTGGGAGCTACCGCGGGCTTGTTCAGTGCCTGGGTCTGTTCCTATCACCAAATTCCAACGGCGGCAGACCAACAGCGATTACTGGAAAATGTGATGCGCTATGCCAGCACGGAAATTGCCGCAGAGAATTACGCCTGTGAAGGCAGCCCGGTTACCACAGTGGGCGCTGTTATTGCCTCGCTGCTGGAAATGAATAATACAGCCAGCAGAAACCGTCTGAGTTACGGTTGTTATAACGGAGTCTGTACGCTGTCGGTTTCCGATTGCAAACCCTGGCAAAATCAGGAATGTTCCACCCGATTTTTAAAATTTGAGCGCGATAGCCAACAGCAGATTCTGCCAGACAGTTTCAGTTGCCTTGATATGCCCTGAACTCTCTTTGTTGTTAAAACTCTCTTTGTTGTTAAAACTTCCCCCGGATAATTATGATCAGACCCGCTGCCGGTATCCGTCTGGATACCACAACCTCCCCCACTACGCTGCCCCCACCCGGCGCAGGCAGCACACAGGCAGCCCGCAGTGATATCGACGCAATACTGACAGTCTGGCTGGATGCGTCCGTTAAAGCCCATGATTTTATTGAGTCATCATTCTGGCAGTCTCAGCTGGATACTATGCGCGATGTGTATTTACCCAACTCCGATGTCTGGGTATTTGAGCTGAACGCACAGGTTGTCGGTTTTTATGCTCTGCATGACAACACGCTGGCCGCCATATTTGTTGCTCCGCAACAGCAGGGTCGGGGCATTGGTAAACAATTATTAAATCACGCCAAACAGCAGCGCAATGAGCTGCATCTTACGGTATATAAAGCCAACGAACCCAGCTGTCGTTTTTACCGGAGTCAGGACTTTACACTGGTCCGGGAACAAACCGACAGTCATACCGGACATACTGAATTACTGCTGCACTTTACGGCGTAGTCCGCCACACGTAAGCAAAGGAAATGACGATGAAGGATTCAAAGACATTCTGGGATAACAGTGCACAGCGCTATGCCAAAAGCCGGATTCAGGATGAAGCGGCCTACCGTAAGAAGCTGGAAATAACCCAGCGCTATCTGCAACCCGATTGGTCAGTACTGGAGTTTGGCTGTGGCACCGGCAGCACCGCGATGGTTCATGCGCCGTATGTTAAAGAGGTTCTGGCAACGGATATTTCCGACAATATGCTGGCCATTGCGGCACAGAAAGCCAAAGATGCTGGTATCGGTAATATCCGTTTTCAGCAGGGAACGCTGGAAAGTATTAATCCACCCGCGGCCAGCTTTGACGCCGTGCTGGGGCTGAATATCCTGCACCTGCTGGAAGATCCGGATTCCGCTATCAGCGCCAGTTATAAGGCGTTAAAACCAGGCGGTGTATTTATTACCAGCACAGCACTGGTGAAGGAAATGAATATCCTCTGGCGTATGATGATTCCGGTTATGCAGGTGCTGAATCTGGCGCCCTTTGTGAATCGTTTTAATAAAACGGAGTTAGTGGAAAAACTGACCCGGGCCGGATTCAGTATCGATCATCTCTGGCAACCGGCAGCACAGTCCGTTTTTATTGTTGCCAGAAAATAATCAGAGGTTTTTTCAGGCTTTTTTATCGTCCTGAATCCGGCTGTAACCCAGAATCCAGTAGCTCATCAGCCGGTAGGTAAAATAGCAGACAAAACCGGCAAAAATCGTATCACTTAAAAAGTGCCCGCCCTGCACAATACGCCCGGCGCTGACCACAATACCCACGGCCATACCAGCCCAGAACCAGCTGCGACGACGGAAGACCCAGGCAAAAGCCATCAGCCAGAATCCCATCGCCGCATGTCCACTAACGAAAGATTTACATTTTTTTGCACACTGGTCAGAAATCACAAAGGCCGGAGTAAAACCACTGTGGCCACCAAATTCCTGCACCTGTTTTGGTCGTGCGCGCTCGAAACCTTCTTTAAACACGCCGTGTACCAGAATGCCGGGGCCCGCCAGCAACGACACCAGAATAAATACCCAGGCTTTACGCTGCGCCTGTGCAATACCACCTTTAACAAAGGTCAGTGCGACGGCAATCAGTAATACCGGCACCAGCACATAGGGCACATAACGAAATAACGCATACACCGACTCGCTGACCGGGTGATTGGCCAGCGGCCAGCGGCCTTGTTCTGCGTCGTAAAACCAGCGGCTGACGCTCAGATCAATCTGCGGAAAAATGACAAAAATAGCGGCCAGAAGAATAAACAAAATCCAATCGATGTGCTGTTTTGCAAAAGCCATGTGGGTTAAATCCGCGTTAAACATAAAGAGCGCAAGGATAACGGTTTTCATGCCAACAGCCCAGTGACCAGCTCCTGCCAGGCTTTCTTACATGGCCTAACGGCAGAGCTCTCTTACGCGTTCTTCCGGCGCCCTTCTGTTACTTGCGGCTCACCGTTCTCTTCTTATCTTGCTTTCTCAAAATCATAAATGTTACGTTATAACATGTGTTAATTATGATAACTCACGCAACCCAGTACGAGGATTCAATGAACGCTCCTGCGACTTCCCCCACCCATTCAACTCCGGCGATGGCCGATACCCGCCTGCCGGTTACCGTGCTGTCGGGCTTTCTCGGTGCCGGTAAAACCACTCTGCTCAATCATATTCTGCATAACCGCGATAACCGCCGGGTGGCGGTGATTGTTAATGATATGAGCGAGGTGAATATCGATGCTGCATTCGTAAAAGACGAAGTTGAGCTGAAGCGTGGTGAAGAAAAACTGGTGGAGATGAGCAACGGCTGCATTTGCTGCACCCTGCGCGAAGACCTGTTAATTGAGGTACGCCAACTGGCGGAAGCCGGGCGCTTTGATTACCTGGTGATTGAATCCACCGGCATCGCCGAGCCTCTGCCTGTAGCTGAAACCTTTACCTTCGCCGATGAAAATGGCGTCAGCCTGTCGGATATTGCCCGCCTGGATACTATGGTCACGGTGGTCGATGCGGTGAATTTTCTGCAGGATTTTGACGCCGCCCGTTCATTGCAGGAAAGCGGTGAATCCTTGGGTGAAGACGACCAGCGCAGCGTCAGCGATCTGCTGATTGATCAGATTGAATTCTGCGACAAGCTGTTGATCAGCAAAACCGATCTGGGCAGCGCGGAGCAACTGCACCGCCTGCAGGCCATTCTGCACAGTCTGAATCCACGCGCTGAACAGATCCCGATGG
>NZ_DDCJ01000071.1:0-34388 GCF_002335285.1 Thalassolituus sp. UBA2009 | reverse complement strand
GATCATGCGGTGGCGCTGTTTCAGCTCTACGATCAGCTGCCCTGGTCGTCGTTTTTATCGCTGCTTACGGTGTGCCTGATCATTACCTTCTTTGTTACCTCATCGGACTCCGGCTCACTGGTGGTTGATTCCCTTGCCTCCGGCGGGGCGCTGGAAACTCCGCTGTGGCAGCGCATCTTCTGGGCTTTTCTGGAAGGCACCATCGCGGCTGTTCTGTTGTTGGCCGGTGGCCTGAGTGCGTTGCAAACCATGACCATCGCCAGTGCTCTGCCGTTTGCGGCCATTATGTTGGTGGCGGTTGCCGGGTTGTGGCGGGCGCTGGTGATTGAAGGGCACCGGACTTCGAGTCTGAACTCAGCCGCGTCGACCCGCCCGCATCAGCAGCAGGGACAGTGGCGCCAGCGTCTGGCGGGCCTGGTGGATTTTCCGGATGCCACACGCGTTGATGGCTTTATTGCCACCACCGCAGTACCTGCGCTGGAGCAGGTTTGCAAAGAGCTGGTACAGCACGGCTGGCAGGCTCAGGTTGGGCACGATGCCGCCCAGGCCAGAGTCTGGTTGCAGGTGCAGGGGAGCGAGGACGTGGACTTTATTTACGATATTCGCCGCACCCTACAGCCTTTACCGGCGTACAAAGCGCCGGCAGATGGTGAGCAGTTTGCCCGTGCTGAGGTGTATCTGCGCCGCGGCAGTCAGGGCTATGACCTGTATGGCTGTGATCAGCAGGAGGTTATCCGTGATCTGCTTGATCAGTTTGAGAATTATCTCAATTTCCTGCACATCACCCCTGGCCATCTGCCCTGGGAAACCGCCGGTTACGATGAACTCAGTACCCCGGCAGAAGGCCGCTCAGGGTAAGTGAACGCTGACTGCTGCCCCGCCTTCCTTACGGTTGGCGATGTGCACACTGCCGCGCTCTTCGCCCTGTTTATGGTGGCCGGCAATCAGCTCAACAAAGAACAGGCCCAGACCAGAGCCTTCGTTTTTGGTGGTGTCTTTTTCACCGGCGAGTACGGCTTCGTCGAAGCCGTGGCCGTTATCTTCAACGCAGACAGTGAGGCCATTGCTGTCATCGGCGGTCAGACGGATTTGCGTAGCACCGGCCTGAGCGCTGTTGGTGATTAAGGTGATAAGCGCCAGATGAATCAGGGTTTCGTTGTAGAAGCCCTGACAGTCTTCACTGATGTCGTTGGAGAAACGTATACCCGGGTATTGCAGGCTGGTGGCTTCGATGGCATCGGCGGCGGTGTCGCGTGGCCAGGCATCGTCCATCGGAAAGTGTGATTTCTGTTCGAGGCGGAACAGAGTCACCATTTGCATGGTGTCGTTTTTCAGCCGGTTGGTGCGCTGCAAAATGGGTTCAAGGTGTGTGTGATAACGTTTGGGAATGCGTGCCAGTGCTTCCTGTTCGTAGTCGAGCAGTGCCTGCAGCTGATTTTTCAGGTCGTGCACTACGGCGCCGACCAGATGTTCAAATTTCATGGAAACTTCCCGTGTCCTAAAGACCTGCGGCCCGCTTCAGGCGCATAAATGTGCCCTTCAGACGCTCGTATCGTTCATAACGTTCATCGTTATTGCCAATTTTGCCAATACGTTGAAAGTAGCGGTAGCAATCTTTTAACTGGCCGATGTCGATCTGGGTATTTTCGATCAGGCTGATTTTCGCCTGAATAGCATTCAGCAGTACGCTGACACCGGCCTCATCATAAGAGGCAGCCTCGTCAAAGGCGGTGATGGCGTCGGCAAATTCACCTTTTTCGTAGTGGCCCACACCACGGGCATTCAGGGCGGCGGTATGGTCACGGATGACCATCTGATTCAGGTTTTCTTCCAGCGATTGCAGCTGGGCCAGTTCGGCGGCGGCCAGTCCCTGTTTTTCCAGTGTGCGCATTAATTTTTTGGCTTTTACGTGTTGTCCTGTGTCGATATAGGCTTCCGTCATCTGCAGCTGCTGCTCGTGGCTGGGGTCTTTCATGCGCTGCAGAATTTCTTCAGCGCGCTGGGCCGATGCACGGGCTTTATCTTCATCATTAAGGGACGTATGAGTCTTGCCTTCAACAATGCTGGTTTCAAACATTATGCTGTCCTGACCGGCGTAGTCCTGACGCAGCTCATCAATGGCTTTAAAAGCTTTTTCGACGCGAGTGCGTTGCTCGCGGCTCTGCTCGCCGGCTTTTAATTCGTGGTGCACGGTGCGGGCAAATTTCAGATAGTTGCCGGAATTTTTGTAGCAGGAATGGCGGCCAAGTTTGATGGCCTGTTCGAAGGCGGCTTCGGCGACCGGGAAATCGCCATTATTGTATGCCAGTTGTCCCAGCTCCATCTGCCGCAGTACGGCTTTGGGGGATATTTCCACCGCTTTTTCCAGTTGCTTCTGCGCGCCTTTGGCATCGCCCAGACTGCGCAGAATGGTGGCAGTCCAGTCGTAACACTGCACATACATCGGATGAACAATTAATGTCTGCTTGAGCAGGGCCAGTGCACTGCGTGAGTCGCCGAGAAAGTGCATACAGATAGCCTGACCAAGGCGGGCCCAGGATACCGAGCGCTTGTTCAGCAGTTCTGAATAAATTTTGATGGCGTCGTTGTAACGCTTCTGGCGGATATAAAGTTTGCCGAGGATACGGGTCACCGGAATCATCAGTTTCGGATTGTTTTCCAGTACGGCTGCCGCCAGTTCTATAGCGCGGTCGGTATCGCCCTGATCAATGGCGCTATCAACTTCCGCTAATTCCAGTTTGGTGGTCAGGATGCGGGTCAGGCGTTCACGCAGCATGTTCAGGGTAAAGGGCTTGGTGATGTAGTTATCGGGTTCGTATTCGAGTGCCCCCATCACCATTTCGACGGCGTTCTCCCCGGTAACCAGAATAAACAGGGCGGTGGCGCGCAGGCGGTTGCAGTAACGCGCCTCTTCCAGAATCTGCTGGCCGTCTTTGCCTTTGCCGAGGTTGTAATCGGACAGCACGATGTCGTATTCACGCTCCATGATAAAGTCCATGGCTTCGCGGCCATCGGTAGCCGTATCTATCTGTGTGGCACCAAGGATGGTGATCATCTTTTTCAGTGCGCTGCGGGCTTCTACCAGATCATCAACGACAAGGATGCGTTTTTCTTTGAGGGCGAGTTCAAGATTAATCATATTCGCGGTCATCTACGTGGTGTTCTGAGTCTAGCAGAGCAACTGATGGATGCTGTTGCCGGGCTTATGTTTGTTGTCTCTGCGTCGTCTCAGTTGTGCCTGTTGCATGAGACAGGCTGCAGGTACACTTCAGGCTCTGCAGAGGAGTTGCATGTTGAAATCTCTTTTAGGCTACATACTGATCGGACTGATTAAGTTAGTAGGACTGACACCGTTAAAGACGGCGCAAAAATTGGGGCGGGGCATAGGCTGGCTTCTCTGGTCTTTCCGCAGTCGTGCCAGAGAGGTGGCGCGGGTAAACCTCGGACTTTGTTATCCGGATATGGCACCTGAGCAGTGTGATCGGCTGTTGCGTGACGCTTTGCTGCACAGCGGTATGACAGCGGCAGAGATGGGGCCTTTCTGGGGTTACAGTCAGCAGGAGGGCCTGAAACTGCTGAACAAGGTTCACTGTGGTGAGCTGCTGGACAGGGCGCTTGCGGATGAACGGGGTGTGTTGCTGCTGATTCCGCACCAGGGAAATTGGGAGCTGACGAACAACTTCATCTCGGGCCAGAGCCCGGTAACCTTTATGTACCGGCCGCTGAAGAATCAGGTATTTAATGACTGGATGGTGAAGCGGCGGGAGATGCTGGGCTGCAATCTGGTTCCGACTACCGGTGCCGGAGTTAGAAAACTTTTTGAGGTATTACAGTCTGGTGGGGTTGTGGGCTTTTTACCCGATCAGGAACCCAAACGCCGCAGCGGCGTGTTTGTGCCTTTTATGTCAGTGCCAGCACTGACGCCCAAATTACCCGGGGAGCTACTGAGAAAAACCGGCGCGATTGCCCTGATGGTATGCGTCGTCCGTCTGCCCGATGCGCAAGGCTTTGATATCCATATTTCTGAGCCCCCTTCAGATATTTACGCGGATGATCCCGAAGTCTCGGCAGCGGCCATGAACCTTGCAATTGAGCGCTGTATCGCGCTGTGCCCTGAGCAGTATCAGTGGGAATACAAGCGCTTTAAACATCGGCCCGAACATGCGCTGAGCCCTTACGCCAAAGCCGGGGTGCCCTGATTCCGCGGTGGTGGCCGGGCCTCAGCAAGCCATATTATTAATATTTAAGAACAGTTCTGATCCTGTGCCGGTCTGTTGCATGATATGTGGTAACCGGTACACTGCGACTCCCGCACAGGAGTCGTATTGTGAAATCGATCATTGGTTATCTGGCGATAGGGCTGATTAAGCTGCTGTCCCTTACTTCTCTCTCTCTGGCACAAAAAGTTGGTCGTGGTCTGGGCTGGCTGTTATTGCAACGCCGCACCCGCGCCCGTGAAGTGGCCCGTCTCAACCTGTCCCTCTGTTATCCACACCTGAGCGAAGCAGAGCGCGAAAATCTGCTGGCTGAAACGCTGGCAGAAAACGGCATGATTCTCGCTGAAATGGGGCCGATGTGGGGCTACGCTCCCGAGCGGGCGGCGGGTCTGATCCGCAATGTTATTGGCGAAGATGTGCTTGATGAAGCGATCGCTGATCCCCGTGGCCTGATTCTGCTGGCGCCGCATCTGGGCAACTGGGAAATCATCAACAACTACATCTCCACTAAATGCCCGATCACCATCATGTATCGTCCGGCCAAAATACCGGTATTCAATAACTGGATGGTTGCCCGCCGTGAAGCGGTGGGTTGTAAGCTGGTGCCGACCACCCGGGCCGGTGTAAAAGGGTTATTTGATGTGCTCAATGACGGTGGAATGATCGGCTTTCTGCCGGATCAGGAGCCACAAAAGAAAAGCGGCGTGTTCGCGCCTTTTATGGGCATAGAAACCCTGACGCCGAAATTACCGCATGACATGCTGAAAAAAACCGGTGCCATAGCCATTTACGGTTTTGCCAAGCGCCTGCCCAATGCCGAAGGTTTTGATATTTATTTCATCCGTGCCGATGACGATCTGTACGCTGACGATGTACGTGTGTCGGCTACGTCAATGAACCGCAGCATTGAAGAGTGTGTTTCGCACTGTCCGGCGCAGTACCAGTGGACCTATAAACGTTTTAACCGCTTTCCTGAAGGCGGGCCGACGCGCTACCGGATTGCGAATATCCCATAAGGTGTCTGAATTATGTGGCGGGCTCTGGTCTGAACCGTACAGGCGCTATTGATTGCTGTCGTCTTTATCCTGTGGACGGGATGCTTTGGTGAATCGTCGCAGCAGATGCATCTGTTCACCAAAACGGCGGCAGCCAGAGCAGATAAGGGTGTGAACTTTCAGTTCGGCCTGCTCTTTAAGACTGAGCGGGCGCTCCTGAGCTTCAGACATCAGGCGTGTGGCCTGCTGACAATTCATCATGTGTTTTCTCCCGCCCCGAACCAGTGATCTTCCAGACATTCGCGCAGCCGCAGCCGCGCGCGGTACAGCAGTACATGCAGGTTACTGGTTGTCAGTTCCAGAGCCGCACAGATTTCCTGGCTGTCCAGTTCGATAAATTCCCGCATCATAAATACCCGTGCCTGTTCTGCCGGTAAGGCATCCAGGCAACGGTCAAACACGCGCCAGAAATGTTCGTCGTGTACCAATTGCTCCGGGGCGTCCCAGCGTTGCGGGCGATCGTCTTTGTGCCAGTGACCACGCTCATTAAACAATTGGTCGTCGGCCAGACTGCAATCCTTACAGTCATCGATATCTGTCATCTGCGGTTGGCGGTAACGGCCGCGCAGGGCGTCTGCAATTTTGTTCTTCAGAATGGCAAACATCCAGGTCTTAAGACTGGCAGCGCGGTTAAAGGCCGCGGCATTTTTCAGTGCTCCGGCCAGTGCTTCCTGCACCACATCTTCGGCTTGTTGTTCGTCACTGAGTTGCAGCCGGGCGAAGCTGAGCATCTGCTGACGCAGTTCGTTCAGTTGTCCGTTATCAGCAAAAGGCCGGGAATCATTCATGTTCAGCTGCGCCAGAAGTTAGGGCTTAACAGCACCAGCAGAGTGAAAATTTCCAGACGGCCAAGCAGCATGGTCAGTGCCAGCAGCCATTTGGCGGTGTCGGAAATATTACCGTAATGGGCGGCAACATCACCCAGACCCGGACCGAGGTTATTGAGGCAGGAACCAACAGCAGAAAACGCGGTAACCTGATCCAGCCCGGTGGCCATCAGCGCCAGCATCATCACCATAAAGGTCACGATATAGACGGCAAAAAATCCCCATACGGCATCCAGAATGCGATCGGGTACGGCGCGGCGGCCGAGCTTAACCGGCATTACGGCATTGGGATGAATCAGGCGACGGATCTCACGCACACCCTGTTTGTAGATCAGCAACACACGGATAACCTTCATACCACCACCGGTCGAACCGGTACAGCCGCCGATAAAGGCCATCATAAACAGCAACACCGGCAGGAAGACCGGCCAGCCGGCAAAGTCGGCGGTGCCGAAGCCTGCGGTGGTGGCGATGGACACCAGTTCAAAGACACCGAAACGGATGGCTTCCGGCAGAGGATAAGTATCGGTCAGCCACAGTGCGGAAATGGTCAGCAGAATACCGCCGGCCATGACCAGCAGAAAGAAGCGTATTTCTGAATCCTGCAGATAGTGGCTCAGTGTACGGTTACGCCAGGCGAAGAAATGCAGCGAATAATTCATCGCGGCAATCAGCATAAAAAAGACGCAGATGCCTTCAATCAGAGCGCTGTTAAAGTGGCCGATGGAGGCATCATAGGTTGAGAAACCACCAATACCCACGGTCGCGAAGCTGTGGGTGACCGCATCAAAGCCGCTCATGCCGGCAAACCAGTAAGCCAGGGCGCAGCTGATGGTTAAGAAGGCGTACACATACCACAGGGCTTTGGCGGTTTCCGCGATACGTGGCGTGAGTTTGGAGTCTTTCAGTGGGCCCGGCATTTCCGCGCGGTAAAGCTGCATACCACCAATGCCCAGCATCGGCAGAATGGCGACTGCCAGAACGATAATCCCCATGCCGCCCAGCCATTGCAGCTGCTGGCGATACCAGAGGATTGATTTCGGCAGGTACTCAAGGCCGGTCATTACCGTTGCGCCGGTGGTGGTCCAGCCCGACAACGACTCAAAGAAAGCATCGGCAAAACTCAGGCCGGGATGCTCGGCAATCATAAAGGGCAGTGTGCCGGCGAGACCGAGGGTCAGCCAGAACAGTGCGGCAATCAGGAAGCCGTCGCGGGTACGCAGCTCGTTATGGGCATTTTTTACCGGTAACCAGGACACAAAACCCAGGCCAAAGGTCAGTACCAGAGCAATAACAAAGGCTTCGGTGGCGCCATCGTTAAACCACATCGACACCAGAATCGGTGGCAGCATGGTCATGCTGAACAGCATGAGAAAGATACCAAGAATGCGCGCAATAACCGCAAAGTGCATGGACAGCTCCGCTCAGAAGAAACCGAGACCGACCTGGAACAGGCGCTCGACGTCCGGAATATGGCGTTTTTTCATCACGAACAGAATGACGTGATCGTTGGATTCCACCACCACATCAGAACTGGCCATAATCACATCTTCACCACGCACAATGGCACCGATGGTGGTACCTGGTGGCAGTTTGATTTCGCGGATTTTGCGCCCCACCACTTTTGATGAGTTGCTGTCGCCATGGGCAATGGCTTCGATGGCCTCTGCTGCGCCACGGCGCAGAGAGTGAACATTCACTACGTCACCACGACGCACGTGGGTCAGCAGGCTGCCGATGGTGGCCTGTTGCGGAGACAGCGCCACGTCGATCATACCGCCCTGCACCAGATCGACATACGCCGCTTTGTTAATCAGCGTCATGACCTTACGTGCACCAAGACGCTTGGCCAGCAGCGACGACATGATGTTCACCTCGTCATCGTTGGTCAGGGCACAGAATACATCGGTGTTTTCGATGTTTTCTTCTTCCAGCAGTGCTTTGTCGGTGGCACTGCCCAGCAGCACCACGGTTTTGCTCAGATTTTCACTGAGGAACTGAGCGCGTTGTTCGCCGTGTTCAATCAGTTTTATGCGGTAATCACGCTCCAGCGCTTTCGCCAGACGGTAACCAATGTTACCGCCGCCAACGATCATCACCCGCTTGTAAGAATCTTCTTCGCGGCGCAGTTCACTCATTACCTTGCGGATATGCTCTTTGGCAGCAACGAAGAACACTTCGTCGTCGGCCTCAATAATGGTATCACCGGTGGGTTCGATGGCTTTGTTGCGGCGGAATACCGCCGCCACGCGGGCATCAATATTGGGCAGGTGATCTTTCAGATGGTGAATCGCCTGACCGACCAGAGGGCCGCCGTAATAGGCGCGCACCGCAACCAGCTGTACGCGCTGATCGGCAAAATCCAGCACCTGTAACGCGCCGGGATACTGCAGCAGGCGGCTGATGTAGTTGGTCACCACCTGCTCAGGGGAAATCAGAACGTCGATCGGGAAAGCATCGTTGCGGAACAGCTCAGCCTGCTTCAGATACTGGCCGGAGCGGATACGGCTGATCTTGGTTGGCGTACGGAACAGGGTGTAAGCTACCTGACAGGCCACCATATTGGTTTCGTCAGAGTTGGTTACCGCAACCAGCATATCGGCATCATCGGCCCCGGCATCACGCAGGATGCTGGGGTATGAACCGCGGCCAAGAACCGTTTTGATATCGATACGGTCCTGCAGCTCGCGCAGGCGGTCGGCATCGGTGTCGACCACGGTAATGTCATTCTGCTCATTGGCCAGGTTTTCAGCCAGTGTGCCGCCGACCTGACCGGCGCCCAGGATAATAATCTTCATAGGCTCTCAATATTGGTTCTCAGTAGCCTGCGGACACACGGTTGGCGTGTCCCCCGTCGCGCTTACTGCGTTTTGTGCAGCAGGGCGTAGTAAAAACCGTCGTGGCCGTCGCGTTGTGGCAGCAGCTGACGCCCGGCATTACAGGCGCTTCCCCAGCAAAAGTCCAGTGTCTGCAACTGTGCATCACTGTTGGCATCAACAAAGCGGCGGATTTGTTCGCTGTTTTCCTGCGGTAAGACCGAACAGGTGGCGTACAGCAAACGGCCGCCCGGCTTCAGCAGAGACCAGGCGGTATCCAGCAATTGCGCCTGAACCTGTGCCAGTTGCCCGATATCTTCGCGGCGGCGCAGCAGCTTGATATCCGGATGGCGACGAATCACACCGGTGGCCGAGCAGGGCGCGTCGAGCAGAATGGCATCAAATAATTCACCATCCCACCAGGCGTCCGGGGTGGCCATATCGGCACACACAACCTCGGCGCTGAGCTGCAGCCGGGCGAGGTTTTCATGCACCCGTGGCAGGCGGCTTTCTTCAATATCCAGCGCTACGACACGGGCGTCTGCGCTTTCCAGCAGATGGCAGCTTTTACCACCGGGAGCAGCACAGGCATCGAGAATGCGTTCGCCGTCCTGCGGCGCCAGCAGCATTGCCGCCAGCTGCGCGGCTTCGTCCTGCACGCTGAAATCGCCATCGGCAAAACCGGGCAGCGCGGTGATATCACAGGATTCGGCCAGATAAATACCAACGGCGCTGTGTTCGGCAGGGCGGGCTTCGATACCGGCCTGTTGCAGGCGTTCGAGGTATTGCTCACGGTTGCCGTGGCGCTGGTTCACGCGCAGGCACAGCGGTGGGCGCTGGTTATTCTGTTCGAGAATGTCCTGAAACTGTTCCGGCCAGGCTTTGCTCAGCATTTTGACCAGCCATTTCGGGTGGCTGCTGGCGGTTACCGGGTTTTCGTCCAGTGGTGGCGTAAGGCTTTCGTATTCGCGTGCGTAACGGCGCAGGCAGGCATTAATAACGGATTTGGCGTAACCCTTGCCCAGCTCTTCGCAGACTTCGACGGTGGCGTGCACGGCGGCATGCGGCGCTTTCTTCTGAATCTCGAGCTGGTACAGACCGATGATCAGCAGGGCAAATAAGTCCTGATCTTCTTCACCAAAAGGCCGGCTGAGTAGCATCTTGGCCAGTGCGTTCAGGCGCTGAAAATGACGGCAGCTGCCCAGTGCCAGGTCGCGCAGAAAGCCGCGGTCAGCCAGGTCGACGCGCAGTTCCAGCGGTGGCAGGCATTGGTTAAGGGATTGTCCGGCGAGGACGGCACTGAGTGCCATGGCCGCCGCACGGCGGGCACTCAGGGTGGTGTCTTTGGCTTTACCCCAGGGCGAGGTCGCGGCGCTCAAGGTTGCGACGCCAGCATGTGGTGCGGCTGAAATAACTGTGGCTGACCATTAATCACATCGGCCACGTTCATGGCTTTTTTGCCGGCTAACTGTACCTGAGTGATACGTAATACTCCTTCGCCACAGGCGATTTCCAGACCATCGGCGCTGACTTTGGCGATAGTGCCTGGCAGCAGCTGGCTCGGTTGTTCAAGGGCTTCGGCCATGAGTACGCGGATGCGCTCATCGCCAAGCAGGGTGTAAGCCATCGGGAACGGGTTAAAGGCGCGCACGCGCAGCGCAATCTCTTCTGCCGGTTGTTGCCAGTTGATGAGAGCTTCTTCTTTCAGCAGCTTATGGGCGTAGTTGGCCTGTGCATCGTTTTGCTTTTCCGGATTCAGGGTTCCGGCTTCAAGCTGTGCCAGGGTATTCAGCAGCGCCGCCGGGCCCATCTCTGCCAGACGGTCATGCAGGGTGCCGCCGGTATCGTCAGCCAGAATACCGGTGGTGACTTTGCTCAGCATGTCGCCGGTATCCAGACCCTTATCCATCTGCATGATGGTGATGCCGGTCATTTTGTCACCGGCTTCAATGCAGCGCTGAATCGGCGCTGCACCGCGCCAGCGTGGCAGCAGTGAGGCGTGTACGTTCAGACAGCCGTGCTTTGGCGCGTCGAGTACGCTTTGCGGCAGGATCAGGCCATAGGCGACCACCACCATAACGTCGGCATTCAGGCTTTTCAGCTGCTCAACGTCGGCGTCATCCTTAAAGTTCAGCGGCTGAAAGACCTCTAGGCCGTGCTCCAGCGCTACCTGTTTGACGGGGCTCGGCTGCAGCTTCTTACCGCGTCCGGCGGGACGGTCGGGTTGGGTATAAACACCGATCACCTCATGCTCGCTGTTGATCAGCGCCTGCAGATGAATGGCAGCAAACTCCGGCGTACCGGCAAAAACGACGCGTAAGGCCATTACTTCTTACCCTGATTGCGGGCTTCGAGTTTGTGCTTCTTCTCGAGTTTGTCTTTGATGCGGTTACGCTTCAGTGGCGAGATATAGTCGACCATCAGTTTGCCTTCGAGGTGGTCAGCTTCGTGCTGAATACAGACCGCCAGCAGGCCGCGGCATTCCATTTCAAAGGGTTTGCCATCGCGGTCGAGGGCTTTGACCAGACAGTGCTCAATGCGGGTAACGTCTTCGTAGAAGCCGGGAACCGACAAGCAACCTTCCTGCATGGTTTCCATTTCGCCGTCGAGTACGGTGATTTCCGGATTGATAAATACCAGTGGCTCGTTTTTATCTTCCGACACGTCGATGGTCACGATGCGCTCGTGTACATTGACCTGAGTGGCCGCCAGACCAATGCCCGGTGCCTGATACATGGTTTCGAACATGTCATCGACGATGGCACGCACCCGGTCGTCCACCTCAGCCACAGGTGCGGCTTTGGTACGTAAACGGGGATCCGGGTATTCTAAAATTTCGAGTATGGACATAGAGTTGCTGTGCTTTTATAGAACTAAGTGGTCGTGACTTGCTAAGATGGCTGCCGAACAGTGATTTTCAATGCGCGATCGCAGATCCGCTAATAATAAAGGGAATACAGGATGAGCAAAACCATCAAGCGCATTCTCGTTGCTGGTTTGATGTGTCTTTCAACCGGTGCCATGGCGCTGGATCTGAAATCCGATGCGCCACAACGCTATGTGGTTAAAAAGGGCGATACCCTCTGGGATATCTCCGAACGCTTTACCAATGACCCCTGGCAGTGGCCGGAAATCTGGTATCAGAACGGTCAGATTAAAGATCCTCATCTGATTTTTCCGGGTGACGAGATCGGCCTGATCAGCATTGATGGTGAAACCCGCGTTACCGTCACCAAGCGTGGCGAAGGCAGCCGTACCGTGAAGTTATCTCCGGGTACGGTAAAAATGCAGCCAACCGCCCGTGTTGAACCGATTGAGTCTGCAATTCCTGCGATTCCACAGGATGCCATTCGTGGTTTCCTGCGTGAACACCGTGTAGTGGCTCCGGAAGTGCTGGAAAAAGCACCACGTGTTTTGTCGGGCGCCGATGCCCGCATTCTGATGGGCGCTGGCGGTAAAGTGTATGCCCGTGGTGATTTTGGTCCTCAGGTTTCCAGTGCCTACGGCGTGTTCCGCAAAGGTCAGGTTTACCGTGATCCGGAAAGCGGCGAAGTGCTGGGGCTGGAAGCGCTGGATATCGGTATGGGCCGTGTACTGGCGCATGATGATGATATTGTGACGCTGGAACTGGAGCGTACCAATCAGCAGGTATCCGTTGGTGACATGCTGCTGCCGACCGAAGACCGCGATCTTATTGCCAACTTCTACCCGAAATCTCCGGAGCGTGCGGTGCTTGGCCAGATTCTGGCGGTATCCGGCGGCGTGACTCAGGTGGGTCAGTATGACGTGGTGGTACTTAACCGTGGCGAGCGTGATGGCCTGGTGCCCGGCTCTGTACTGCTGATCAAAAAAGCCGGTGCTGTGGTGTATGACCGCGTTGCCGCTGAACGGGTACGCTTACCGGAAGAACGTGCCGGCAGCCTGATGGTGTTCCGTACGTTCGAAAAACTGTCCTATGCACTGATTATGCGGGCGACTAAGCCGCTGCGTGTCGGCGACAAGGTGGAATCCCCGAACTAATAAGGACTGATTATGCTCAGGGACGAGCTGTTACTCGCCTGGTGGCGTCTGGCAAAACTGCCGGGCGTCGGCAGCGTTTCTCTTGGTGATATCCGCCAGAACCTTTCCCGTCCGCACGACCTCTTATCCTGCACCGTCGCGCAGCTGGAGTCTTTTGGCCTGAAGGCCGATGCTGCTGCGCGCTGGCTGGATGATCCTTCCCTGAGTGATGGTTTTGATGTGTTGCAACGCTGGCGCAATCAAAGCCGTTGCGGTGTGTTGCTGGCGGGTGTGGCTCCGTATCCTGAAACGCTTGCCAGCCTGCGCGATGCCCCCACTTTTCTTTATTACCATGGTGATCTGGCCTGTTTCAGTCAGCCAATGATCGCCATGGTCGGCAGTCGTAACCCAACCCCTTATGGCGCAGAATGGGCGCAGCAAACAGCCAGTCAGCTGGCGGCGGCTGGTCTGACGGTCGTCAGTGGCATGGCGATTGGCATTGATGGCGCCGTGCATCAGGGAGCGCTTAGTTGTGGACGCACCATTGCGGTACTCGGCAGCGGTCCGGATGTGATTTATCCGCAGCGCCATCTGGGACTGGCGCAGATGGTGATGCAAAAAGGGCTGTTGTTGTCGGAATTTGCCCCGGGAACAGAGCCCCAGGCCAAACACTTTCCTTCCCGTAACCGCATTATCAGCGGCCTGAGTCTTGGTACTGTGGTGGTGGAAGCAGCAATTAAAAGTGGCTCGCTGATTACCGCGCGTCAGGCAGCAGAACAGGGCCGCGAAGTATTTGCCTTACCCGGTGCAGTGACCAATCCGCTCAGCCATGGTTGCCATCAGCTGATCCGCGAAGGTGCCTGCCTGGTACAGAATGCGCAGGATATTCTGCAGGAGCTGAACCTGTTGCCGGAAAAGGCTCAGACTCAACTGGAATTAACCGAACCGGTATCTGCCGCGGTGCCGGTATTGGTTACTCAGGTGGATTACAGTGCTACCAGCACCGATGTAATTGCCCTGCGCAGCGCCTTACCCATCTCGCAATTATTACCGCAACTCCTCGACCTTGAATTGCAGGGCTGGCTGGCACAGGTGCCAGGCGGTTATATGCGGCTGAAGTAACAGCCGCAATAAAGCTACTAACTCTGTTACAACAGCCGCAACAAAAGCTGTAACAACAGAAAAATAAACAGCGCGATCAGCAGCAGATAGCCGATTACGACCTGTACATACTGAGACTTGTTTTCCCCGGCTTTATACCAACGGCCAAAAGCAAAAATACGCTTATTCTTCAGACCGCTGATCAGCATACCAATCGCAGCAACTAAAGCGATGCCGATGAAATAAGGCAGCCATGCAGTATCGGCAGATGTTGGCATTGGTGTCTCCGTTTATAAAAGATAAAGCTGTTGGTTATTGGCCTCTGTTCAATGGTCAGGAATTTTGACTGGCAATAACAATCAACAGACCAATAAACAGCCAGAGCAGGATTTCCAATACCAGAATGTTCTTTTTGCGCATAAAACCCTGGGGTCTGAATTTCGCTTATGGCGTGACGATCAGCGCTGCCACAGCAACGAAGCAACAAAATACAAAGGTAACGGCATAAATATCCAGCCCAGTGCCAGATTGCGGATCCGGCTGAGCTGACTCCGGCTTACCTGGCCTGAATCCGGAAAGCTTTTCAGATCGCCGAAGCGCTGCTGCCAGAACCAGCGCAGCTGGCCGGATGGCAGAAAAACAGCACCGGTTGCCAATGACAGCAGCACAATCTCTGGGCGGATATATTCAGCGCCACCGATAAAAATCAGCGGCGTGATAATGGCAATAACAGGTGCCAGCAGATGATTAATCAATGGCCACCTGCGGCCATTGGTTTGCTCTTCCAGATAGCACCACCACTTAACCGACATCAGCGGCAGAATGGCAAGCAGAGTACTGCCTGCCACCATCCCTGTTTTCTGAATGACCGAGTTACTGGTGATGCTGCTGATATTCAGCCAGTAAATCAGAGTGGTCAGTATAAGCCAGAGGAGAAATCTGATCAAAACGACGTTTCTTTTTTATAGAGACTAACAAATAAGTGAATAAAACCATACTGATCACTGAAAGTGAAATGCTACAAACGATGTTATCAAAAATGATAGGTAGGCAAATACCAAGAACGATCCAGAGGAAAAAATAACCTCCAAATTTATCGTTATCTGCCATGTCTGAACCGCACTGTTTACATGGAAGCCCATTCTGCGAATCAAGGTCCATAGGAAATATGAATCTGTAAAGAATTCCATGATGACAACCACAATTAAAGCAGATTACTCAGTTGCTTTTGACATTATCTATTGGTCAAGGGCGTCCGTCTGCGACACAACTCCATCAGTGTGAAAAACACGAAGGACTGAACAGCCAGCCAAGCACTAATATCAGGGCAAACACCATACTTCCCTCGATTAGATTGTATATAACGCTCCCCTCATCACCTTTCGAAGGCTTAAATGAAAGAAACGCTATGTATATAAACCCGGGGATAATGGCCATTAAAATAACCTCTTCCGAGGTTAACGTTGGCCAATACTGGGTTTTATATGGAAATACGAATAATTGGTAAAAAAAGCTTAAAACTACCCCATACCCATAAAACCATAACAAGTGGTGGTTCTTCTTTCGTTGAATGAACCACCAATATATAAGAATAAACAGCACACCCAGGGCCGCCAAAGACCATGTATTTTCGAATGAAAGACTCTGACACAATGAACTTAGCCACATATCCAATGATCCTGTTCTGACTGTGTCAGGTTACTTAATAAAAAATACAGGTTGGCCTGTGTAATAGTCCAGGTTTTCTGACCTTCTGCAACTGAAAGCAATAAATCTTTAACCATATTGATGCCGTTCGATAGACTGCCTTTGGTGCTTAACATTTCATTCGATATATCCATATATACCACCCTTCGGGCGACATTGCTGTGCAAAGCTGCTCCTGCTGTTTTGTGTTCAGGAACAAGATGCTCCATCGTACTCATGCCTGTACCAGAAGTACAGTTGTAAGCCATTGCTGGGTATTTTCTAAATTTTCAGGGCTCGCGCCAGCAGGTTAAGCACTCATGCTATTCGCCGTTAATCGATTTATTCTGCAACCTTATAGTCGATAGTGAACTGGTGATTCAGTTTACTATACAAAGGATTAATCCAATTTGTTTGTCGTGGATAATTCGGTAATTTTTCAGATTTTATAAAGTCTGGGTTAAAGTGATGAGAATCAGATGTGCCTTAAATTTTCTTTTTAATGAAAATATAAATCAAAATGCTGAGTAGTATTACGAGTATGCTGGCAGAAACCCAAAAGAACGTGTCATTCTCTGGTGTAATTACATATCCTGAAACTGAATGTGTGTAAATCTTACCTTCGCATAGTTGGTAAACAAAATAACCAAGCAGTACGATGGCAGCAAGAGAAATGCCAAAGCTATCATTAAGATCCTCAGGTTTCTTAGTCAATGCCATTGTCATCCATGTAGATTCAAGCTTCCAATAAAAGTAGCTTGCAAAAAATTAACACTATTTTAAACAAAGATCCACACAGCTAATGTCCTGTCTGCTTGAGTTTCTGCAGACAAGACAGATACCACTTGAGTGTACAGTGAACGTGATTGTCAGGTTGGAATTACACCTACTATGTCGGATGCTTCCCCAGAAGCTATAGAATCAGATCAATTATTCAAAGGGAGTTTAGAATATTTTTCCACTGCTTCGTATCCATATTAAAGATGAGGTCCATAGCACCAGTAAGATAAAAAAACTCTTCCAGCCCAGAGTTTGAATTATCCAATTTTGTGTCGCTAGCATTATCAAAAAAATACCATAAAAAAACATGGTCATAATAATTTTTGTTCTCATAGCAATCCTGACAGACAGATTAAATATAACAATATCGCTCTTACTGCTGTTCCAATACGATTTGGAATTCCACCGGCTACTGCTGATAAAATATACGTTACCTGGCCTGAATCCGGAAAAATTTTCAGATCCCTGAAGCGCTGCTGCCAGAACCAGCGCAGCTGGCCGGATGGCAGAAAAACAGCACTTGTTACCAATGACATCTGCACAATCTCTGGACGGATATATTCAGCGCCACCGATAAAAATCAGCGGCGTGATCATGGCAACAACAGGCGCCAGCAGATGATTAATCAATGGCCATTTGCAGCCATTGATTTGCTCTTCCAGATAGCACCATCCCTGTTTTCTATATGACCGGGTTGCTGGTGATTCTGCTGATATTAAACCTGTCATTATTGTGATGTATATCGCCTAAAATGCTTATGAAAAATAATTCTGTGGAAAGTATAGAGTTGCGTGATGACTACCTCCAAATGCCAAATTTTTGCAGATGCTCCTTTCTTGGTATAAGACCAATGATGACCAAAAGCACACCGCCATCATCACTATATTCATGAAACTCAGCTATGCCAAAAAGTCTATTAAAAAAGGAGTTAGTATAGGATTTTATTCTGTTTGTAATTGAGTCGATTTCGGATACTTTTAATTCTTTCTTATCTAAGAAAAACATTATCGCAGGGTCAACTCTGCGAGGTGTCAATCGACCAACTCGAAACATCTTTACCGCTGCAATTTTATATACGCCATCATTCTGTAAGACCATGTCTTTTATGTCATATCTGAATTTGATTCTAGAGTATTCCATCTGTGGAAATTTACAGATTGGTACAGTCTGATTTAAGTCTTCCCACAGTAGACTCCTGCTCTTCTTTAGTGCAAGAAGAGCAGAAGAGACAGCGATAAATAGAATAAGAAATACCCAGTAGTACAGCATTTAACAAACCAGAAATGTGGAGAGAATATAAGCGAAAATATCAAGAGAAAACGCAACAAGCGCAGCAGTTGAAACCATGGCTGCCAAGCTGGCGAATGTAGCAAATATTATTGCATAGCATGCAAACACGATAGCAGCACCGATCATTGCGATTAAGACTAATTATGGAACAATTGCTCTTGGATTCGTCGAACAATTAACACTTAGACTGGCTAGGCTATTATGCCAGAAAAAATTGCAATGGCTAATGCAAATGGTGGAGTTACAATCAAAGGCCAGAAGAAAGAGGATACAGATGTAAGGATCGCTAAATGTCCAATTCCTGCCGAAAGATCAGAGAGTAGTCTTCCCCATTCTCCCCGCCACCAATCAGATAAGCACCGGCCCCGGTTTCCGGATCAAGCACTGTGTAACCGATAAAGAATTTACCAAAAAAACTGACTGGATTTTCATGACCAGGCAGTCTGCAACCTTATAGTCGATGGTGAACTGGTGATTCAGTTTACTATACGAAGGGTTAATTCAATTTGTTTATCGTGAATAATCCGGTAGTTTTTCAGGATTTTATAAAGTCTGGATTAAAGTGATAAAAATCAGATGTGCTTTAAATTTTCTTTTTAATGAAAATATAAATCAAAATGCTGAGTAGTATTACGAATATGCTGGCAGAAACCCAAAAGAACGTGTCATTCTCTGGTGTAATTACATATCCTGAAACTGAATGTGTGTAAATCTTACCTTCGCACAGTTGGTTAACAAAATAACCAAGCAGTACGATGGCAGAAAGAGAAATGCCAAAGCTATCATTAAGATCTTCAGATTTTTTAGTCACAGTTTTATCGAGACTCTCTAAATTGTGGAAGTGCAAAAACCAATAAAGATCAGAAAGAAAAAAATCGCTCCATGTCTGAGCTGCATTGTTTACATAGAAGTCTGTTATTCGAATCAAGGTCTATAGAAAATCCGACTCTGTAAAGAGTGCGATGATGACAATTATAATTGAAGCTGAGCACTTAGAGTTCATTTTACGCTGTACATTAACCAAACCAGTTTTCTACGCGAATGTCTTCGCGTAGATGTCCTATTTGACCGTTCACAGATTAGCCATGATTACGATAATAGCTGAAGATATCACCAAACTGATGATCAGGCTCGGGAGTAGTCGTTTTTCACTATAGACGAAAGAAATTGATGGGGCTGACGGACACACCCAGGCATTGAGTGGATTAAGAGCTTTTTCCGCGGTATTTAGATCACTGAACAGACGGCTACCGAGTAAGCTCCAACGAACAGATTCGTATTGCTTTCCATCGAGCAGATACGTGTAGCGGATACTTGGCTTGTATCGTTTTCTGTTCTGAATCTGTACCTCATGAACCTCTGCCTGGGTAATTTCAATAGGGACCATTTTCCAGAAAATGGTCCATATTTGTATCACGATTAAACATAGCGATATTAAGCTAACAGCAATCAGAATGCAGAATAGAAGTGTGTAAATCATTATGCAATTAATCTTGTATAAGAGTGAAACCTGCTGAGTGTTCTGACTCAGATATCGGGAATAAAAGGCAGATAGCAGTACCGACATAAAGATAGCAAAGACAACACCTATAATTGCGGCAAAGACCGGACCGGCAAAGGCGAATGCCGCACCAATCACTAATGTTGTTGATGCGAAAGCAAACATTGCTCCAGATAGTCGGCCTAACTTATTACTCCATGACAGGGATGAATCCGTCAGCGTCAGAAATGCTTCTGCCAGTAAGGCGGCAATCCCTAAGAATTTTGCTGCTTGAGCAGCTTTGTACAGACTTTTATATCCGCCGTAGAATATAGGTTTACCGTTGTCTCCTGCGGACGTTATACCTGAAAGCCAGCCTAATATTCCGGAAACAGCAGTGAGAATATCCCCCCCATTCTCCCCGCCACCAATCAGATAAGCACCGGCACCGGTTTCCGGATCGATTACCGTATAATCAACGGACGATTTACCAAAGAAGCTGACTGGCTTTTCATGGGCAGTCACTTCCTTACCGGCGTATACCGAATTGCGGATATCCGTTTCAACAGATGCCGGCAACTGCAGACCATTTAATGCGATGTCGAGGTTAGTTCGTGTGATGGTCCAGATTTTCTGGCCTTCGGCCGCTGCCAGCTGTAAGGCTTTGACCGCACTGATACCGTTTGCCGGGCTGTCTTCGGTGCTGAACATCTGCTCGGGAACGAGATGCTCCATCGCACTCAGACGTGCACCGGAAGCGCGGTTGTAATTAAGCCATTGCTGGGTGTCGTTATTTTTATGCGCCAGCAGATGCGTGATGTGATCAACGTCCATTACCAGGCCGTCCATCTTCACGTTACGCGGAATACCAAACCAGTACAGCGGCGTCACATTGGTTTTGAATAAACCGTAGCTGGGTGTCTTATAGCTCATGATATTGGCCTGGCAGGTATATCATCCTGTACCTTATGCAAGGCAAAGTAGCTGAAGATGGTGACTTAGGGGGGATATGCCCTGTTTTGTTAGAGCAACGCAGTTCTCAATTTGATATTTCATGCCACCTCATCGAGATACTATTTTAAATAACTCATCAATTTCATCAGAACCATAGAATGGACTCAATTTTATGAAATATGTAACATAGCCACTATTTAAAAGAATGCATTCTGAAATATCCTTCAATCTTTTGCTAACCCGCCAATCTTCAATCTCAAAGCTCTTAAAGATTACTCCACTGGTTCTCAATTTAGAGGCTAATAAGCTATTTTTATTAGCATAAACTGATGATAAATCGCTATTAATTGCCTCTCTGTATGATAAATAATAATAATTATAAATTACGATGGCATGGCCAAAGCTAAGTAATGAGACATCAGCACTCTCTTTTTTCAACTGAAATTGACAAGTCACACCAAGACTATAAAAATAATCGTAACCTTCATCTTCGGATTCATGCCAATCAGGAAACATAAACTTTATCTTGTTAATAAGGATATTACTTCTGTAAAAATTAAGATAAAGAAAAATTCCTAAATAAAATGTCAGCACAACCAACAAAAATGAAAACGCAAAATCTAAATTCATTTAATTAACATCCTGCATCTTTTTTGACAATACCCATCATCAACTTAGCAACCGTAGAAGCAACTGATTGAATTAAGCTCGAAATAAGAAACCCAATAACCCCAGTACCTACTGAGATCAATGAAATTATAATTGATAAAATAAGTGGTATACCTACCAAGATTACAAGCTCTGCTGGTGATATGGATGGGCACGATAACACCAGATCAATAAATGAGGCGATAGTTCCGAAAACAATGCCGACTGCACCAAAAAACTTCCCTAAATATTTAAACATCGCAGAAGCTTTTTTACCTGCTTGCTGCTTTTCCTGAAAACCAAAGATAAACCCAGACAAGTTGAAAAAAAGATCTGAGATGCTAAATACTAAATCCCCCCCATTCTCCCCACCACCTATCTTATACGCCCCCGCGCCTGTTTGCGGATCTAAAATAATAAATCCAATCTGGCTACTGCCATAAAAATTCACCGGCTGTTCATGGGCTGTAATCTCCATCCCTGCGGCGGCTGAGTTCCTGATCTCACTGATGATATCGTCAGGCAGATTCAGGTTAGGTATCGCAATATCGACGTTTTCTGAGGTAATCGTCCAGATCTTCTGCCCTTCCGCGCCCGCGATCTGAAGGGCTTTTACCGCACTGATACCGTGGGCCGGGTTATCATCAGTGCCAAACATCTGTTCGGGTACCAGATGCTCCATGGCTGACATGCGTGCGCCTTGTGCCTGATTAAAGGCCAGCCATTTAGTTTGATCGTTGGATTCTTCAACCTGATAATTCATTATCAGGTCTACGTCCATGGTCAAACCACCCAATTCAACATTACGCGGAATACCAAACCAGTACAGCGGCGTCACATTGGTTTTGAATAAACCGTAGCTGGGTGCCTTATAGCTCACCATATTGGCCTGACGGGCAGCGATATCATCCTGCACATTATTCAGGGCAAAGTAGCTGAGGATGGTGGCGTAGAGTAAATCACCAACCAGCTGTTGTTTGCCAAGCTCGGTGTAATCTTCGGCAGTGATTTTCTGTTGGGTGTTTTCCAGATCATGTTTCAGTGCATCGGCCTGTGCCGGGCTGACGCCATGCAGGTCGAGCGCCAGTGCCCGGTATTCGCCGGCAATGGGTTTGTTCTGCGATGTACGCCAGCCACGGCCGGGCTGCCAGTAACCCATTTCTGATAACAGCTCAGTACCCATGGTCACGCTGCTGCTTGTCGCCGCTGCAATCTCACTGCCAATGGTAAATTCGCCGTTCAGATGAATCAGGTAACCGGGCAGGGTGTCGGGCACAGCCGCCGGGTCGATGTCGCCATTGGCATCCGGCTCCGGCAAATAGCTGGTGAGGGTTTGCTCATCGGCTTCTGAAGCCGGGGCAAATGACAGCCCCAGTTTTTTACCGGCTAACAAGGCGGTTGGCTGATTAATGCTGAGCAGAATATTGCCCATCTGCCCGTACTGACTGCTGCCCAGTGTGTATTTGAATTTCCAGCGCTGGTTGTCGGTCAGGGCCGAAGCCACCAGTTTGCGGGTACGCAGTTCGTACGGCAGTGAAGCCGCCAGTGATTCACGCACAACGGTCTTGATGGCAGCCGTACCCAGTACATCGCCGACGGTGGCGTCGGGAGCCTGGCTGTTGATGTAGTCTTCCAGCTGAGCCTGATAGTTGGTCAGTGCCTGCTCGACATCCTGCTGTGGAATACCCTGTACCCAGCCTTCGTCTTCATTAACGGTGCTGTTTTGTTCAAGGCTGTCGGCCAGCGCCTGGGCATCAAAAGGTACGGCCTGATCAAGGCCCATACCGTCCTGATATTCATATTGCTTGTAGCTGGCATCCATCGGAATCCAGCTGTCACCGACGCTGTGCTTTGCCCCACGGCTGGGTAAATAATCGATCCAGGCTTCAACCCAGACATGCTCCAGTTCGAAGTGCGTCACCTGACCACCGCTGACCAGCATCTTGCTGGGCACGCCGCCCTGGCCGAGCAGATTGCCGGCGGCTTCCGGTACCTGCACATTACCAACCCAGTTCATCACGCTGGCGGCGGGCATACGCACGGTACCAAAGGCGTAACGGGCTGGAACATTGGCGGCACGCAGCAGGGCAACCAGCAGGCTGGCGGTATCGAAGGCGTTACCTTTCTGATAAGTCAGGGTGTATTCAGCGCCCTGCACCGAACCGTAGCTGGGAATATATTCAACGTTATTACGAACCCACTGATAGATCGCGACCGGATCGTTATTCAGCTCACCGGCTTTGGCAATAATGGCCGGACTGAGCGGTGCGTCGAGGGTGGCATCCAGATCGGCCTGAACCGGGCCGCCGGGATTGCCCAGCATGTCCGGGGTGATGACGTTACTGGCCAGTTGTACGCCCTGCTCAAATAACGGCAGGTCGTAACGCTGACTCAGCAGTTTGGCATCCTGTGCCGGTTCCGGTGTCAGTTTCGGATCTGGTGTGCCCCACGGCAGTTGTTCCGGATCAAACGGATCACGCGGGTTACCGATACTGAAACTGTTCAGCAGGTTGTTCAGGGCGTTGAGCTGTTGCTCCTGATCATCCAGCGATTGCTCTTGTGTGGCTGCCGTCAGTTGTTCCTGCAGTTGTTGGTAGCGGGCCAGAATCTGCGTCTGCAGTTGCTGCTGTCGCTCCAGCACAACGGCCGGCAGGCGATGCTCCTGCAGACGGGCGGCTTCCTGTGCGAGGGAATTTTCGGTGTCCTGGCGCAGCTCATTCAGACGCTGCTGAAAACGCTGGCTGGGATTATCCGGCAAGGCATCCTCACCAAAGCCAACAAAGCTCAGCGCACGGCTGACAAAGCCCTGCTCAGCATTCTGTTTGTTCAGCACCTGTTGCCGCTGCTGGCTGATATGGTCGCGCAGATTGGCCAGCACCTGATCAAGCTGCTGATTGTCCTGCAGCCAGCGTTGCTGTTCTTCCAGCTGCTGTTGCTGGTCAATTTCCACCGCAACCGCCCAGGACGGCCAGATCACCGCATTCAGAAAAACAACCAGCACCGTGCGCGCAATAAGGCGCAGCGGGCGGGATGAGCGTGGAGCGCTGTCCAGCAGCAGCTCCTGTTGCAGCAAAGGCATAGAAGGGGTTCCTGAAGTCATAACTGAATTCCGTTTCATGATCATTGCGCCAGCTTCTCGCCGACAAACTGAATATGACGCTGTACCTGCTGACGGGCACTGGCGACATCGTCTTCATGGCCAACCAGCAACAGGTCGGCGGCCAGCAGCAACAGCGTCTGCGCCTGATACCAGTGCTCTTTGTTGATGGCTTCGCGGGCCAGCTTGAACTTCAGCCAGGCATGGCGGTAGTTCAGGCGATACCAGTAGTCCCAGGCCAGGCTGTCGAGCAGTGCCTGGGTTGCCGCGAGTTCCGGGGTGGCGCTGGTGCCGAATGCAAAGCTGGCCTGCGCCTGTTGCAGCTGCTGATTGCCGTCGACGGTGGTGGTCAGCAGACCGATGCTCTGCTCACCGTCGCGGTCGGCCAGTTTGATGTACAGACGTGATGCCAGAGTCTGCGGCTCTGCCAGCGTCAGGGTTGCCAGCCAGTGTTCATCCTGCTGAGCAAAGATGCCGGGAACCAGCAGCTCAGCACCTTCCGGCAGCAGCAGTTCGCTGACTAAGCTGACGGCACCGCGGTTGTTCTGCCACTGTACGTTCAGCGGCAGTACGGCAGAGCCCAGGGCCGGCAGTTCATCCGGCTGGATCTGTTGCAGTGCCTGCAGAATCAGTTCGGCATAGCTGCTGTCAGCCCCGGCCTGAGTGGCCTGCAGCAACAGGTCGAAACCAAAGAACAGGCTGCGTCCTTTGCCATAGTCGTAGCCGGTGATGGCGCGGCGCTTAACATCGAAAATGTCGTGCGCTTTATGCTCGCCTTTATCCAGCCAGTGCCAGTTATGCTGCTGCTCGTCTCCGGCCAGCGCGTATTCGGCAAGGGTTTCGGCGCCGGTCAGCCAGATACCCTGAACCTTATCGGCCAGCGGCAGCTGGGCATTCCAGGCGCTGCTCAGGTCAGAGTTGTGTACCTGTAATTCCCGCGCCCATGGATGACGGCCAATCACCGCCACACCCAGTGCCGATTCCAGCCACAGGTTACGTTTATCGAAACCACCCGCGACAATCAGGCCTTTACCGGCGAAGACCGCTTCGCGCAGCTCTTTCTGTACCTGCCAGTGCAGCTGCGGACGTTCGGCCAGCAACAGGTAGCTGCTGTAACCACCGAGACGGTGCTCGCGGGCAAAGTCATCGGCGCTGTGTACCAGCGTGTATTCCCAGCCAGCGTCCTGCAGCAGTTGTTCGATAAAGTCGTTCTGCTCATTCACATCCGGGCCGTTGAGCGGGCCGAACGGGTCGGCATTACGCAGATCGTCATCGCTGTGCCACGGATGCCAGGCCAGCAGGCTGACGTCTTCGTACAGTTCATTAAGCGTTAATGGGCGGTCGCAGCTGCAGTCGAAGGTCCAGGACTTCTCAACTTTACTCAGCCAGTTACGTTTAACCGATACCTCCACCCGGTACTCTTTGCCCAGTCCGGATGATGACTGCACCAGCACCTCGAACTGACCGCTGGCCTGAGCTTTCACACTGAGATCGGTGTTGGCCTTGCCGTGGCGATGGTTGATTTCGGTATCCAGCGCGCTGACGATCTCGGTATCCAACAGCTTGCCATCCGGGCCGTAGAGGCGGATTTCAATCTGCTGAGAGGTGTTCAGTTCGGCGCCGAAGTCGAAGCCAACACGGATGTCCTCAAGAGCAGAACACTGACGCGGAGCATCGGTCAGCACCAGCACGCGGCCAGGGCCTTCACTGCTGATGGCCGTGGATACTTCAGGCGCCTGCACTTCAAAGCTGTCACTGGCCAGAACCTGCCAGGTGCCGTTGATGTTGGCTTCCAGTACACAGGCATAACCACCGTAAGCCTGTCCTGCGGCGCTGAAGTCGGTGTGCCAGGTAAATTCATCATTGCGGCCGATATCGGCGCTGATTTCGGTGCGCTGCAGCAGGGTTTCGCTGTCCGCCTGAATCAGGCTGTAAGCCAGCTGAGTCCCCAAAGCCGCTTCCGGCGCCCGGTTGCGTACCGTGAAATCACAGCGGGTGCTGCCGGTATGATAGATACGGCTGTCTGCGGCCTGAACACTGCCCTGCAGTTCCTGCAGTGCCAGAGACTGCACGCGGAATCCGGCCTGCGAACGGCTGAGTTCCTGACCGCTGGCAGCATCCAGTGTTTTCCACACAGCCTGATACTGTCCCTGACTGGCGTCGTTCAGGGCCAGCAGGAAGCTGAAGTCTTCCATTGACGACGGTGCGAGGCTGCCCAGATCACGGCTCTGGCGGAAAACTTCTGTGCCATCCGGCGCATACACCAGCAGTTCGTTGCGGGTGGTCGTCAGCGGCGCATTGCTGGAAGTATTCTGCAGACGGGCACTGAGGTTAACGCTGTCCCAGCGGCCGTAAACCGGTTTGTCGGTATACAGGCTGGTGGCCAGACTCAGCGCGCCGCCACTGTTAGTCACAACGCTGAAGGGGGCTTCGGCCACTGCGGTTACACGGCCATCGGCGCGCAGCAGTTCGGCCCGCACGCGGTAGTTACCGGCAATCAGATTGCCGATGCTGAAGTCATAACCATTGATGGTTTTATCTTCCAGACTGGTGAAACTCAGGGTCTGTTCGTTCAGCTGGCTGACCAGTACGCCCTGTTCATCGACGATCTGCAGGCGGAAGCCGCTGCTGGTATCGCCTTCGTCCTGATTGCGGACCTGACTGCTGATAATGACCTGTTCCTGCGGCCGGTACTGAATGCGGTCGGTATTGGTCGACAGCGCCAGAACGGTTTCAGAAACCTGCACCGCGCGTGAGCCAAGGCCATCACGGATCAGGTTGCCGTTCATATCGCGGTAGGTCATTTCCAGTTCGTGGATCACCAGACGTGTTTCGCCGGGTTGCAGGTTGTGCAGCTTCAGGTCGAAACGGATATCGGCAATCTGGCCGACATCAAAGGTCGGGTAGCGCCACTCCACTTCCGACACCGGAGTTCCGAGGCGAACGTCGGCCGGGGTTTCACTGAAGGTGCTCTGTTCGATATCAATATCGGTGGCGGCAATGCGGTCGATAACCCGCACATCACTGATCATTGGCTGAATAACCCGGATCACCAGCGACAGCGGCAGCGCACTGGCAGCCTTCTGGTCGGTGGCGGTAAAGGTCAGCAGTTTGTCACCGAGGTCGGCCATGGACGGAGTCCAGCTGAAACGCACCGCGCTCGGGTTGCCCTGAGTCAGGCTGCTGACGCTGGCACCGGCAGGCAGGCCGAGGTTGTTGACGAACACTTCGTCGTTGAGGTCGCTGTCGCTCGCCTGAATATCCAGGGTCAGCGTCTGGCCAACAATGGCATTGATAATATCGCCGGTTGCCGGTGATGGTGGCTGATCAAATACCGGTGGCTGGTTATCGACGAAGTCGCGTAGGTTGATAATAAAATCGACCACCACGGTGCTGCGCGGCTGATCAAACTCATCCAGATCTTCGATGGTGACCGACAGGGCATAGAGTCCGAGAGGTTCGTTCTGGCTGCCGGCACTCCAGTCGACATAACCGGTGCTGGTATCCAGCGTTAAGCCGGTGGGATTACGTGAGATACCTGACTGGCCAAGTGGCGTCAGGCTCCAGCGCAGATGGTCATTGTCTTTATCAACGGCAGGGACAGAGAAACTGCAGTCACCACGGGCGCAGCTGACAATCGGTGGCAGGCTGCTGACCGGAGAGCGGTTGCCACTGCTCAGATCAACATTGGTATGCACCCGGTAATTACTGTTGGCAGAGTTACGCAGCGAGCCGATGCGGCAACAGACCGATAACGATGCCACCCAGGGCTCGCCATTGCTGCGCTCCTGTGACGGATATTCGTGGCGCACGGTGCCGGACTCCAGTCCGGCCTGACGGGCCTGACCGATAACCCAGTCTTCCTGAGTGTTAAGGGCGATGACCTCAAACTCATAGTTAGCGGATTTACCATCGCCGAAGCTGATAGCGGCCGGACGGAAGACACTGCCCAGCTGCAGGTTGCCGAAATAGCTGCGGCGGAAGGCCACCACAATACGGAAGTCGACGGTTGTTTCACTGATCTCGGGACGAGGCTCCCAGCTGATATGACCATAGCGGGCATGGGAGGCCTGACTGGCAGGACTCAGCAGCACGGCGCACAGGCTCAGAAGAGCCAGGCACCAGATTTTAAAATGAGCCGGAAAAATCATTCGCCATCAACTCCTTTGATCAGAATGCGTACCTGTGAGCGGCGCTCGGCGCCCGGAATCAGTTGTTGCGGGGTGAGGTCCTGCTCCACCTGCAGGCGTACCGTTGGCGGCACGAACAGCTGTGCGGCCTCAGGGGTTCCCTGAGTGGCAGCCGTGTCGAGAGTCAGGGTCAGCGGGTAATTACCACTGCGGCTGATCTGTTGCTGCAGGTTTTCCAGCGTCAGCTGCAGATTGGTCTGCTCCGGCGTGATTTGCAGATCCTGACGACCACTGCTCAGGATCTGGTTGTCCGGGTCGGCCAGAGTCCAGCTGAGGCTGGCGTCGACGGGCACATTGGAAGCATTACGCAGTAATGCCCCCAGCGTCAGATCGGCGTTGCTGTCGAGCAGGGCAAAGGCCGGAGTAATTTCTGCGGTCAGAGATGGCAGCGCCTGTGTCGGCTCGATCAGCAGAGGCGCTGCCGCTTCAGCCAGCACCTGGCTGGTGTCGGCGTCCAGAGCCTGAATGGTCACCCGGTATTGCCCGGGAGCCTGACGGCCGCTGTTCCAGCCCATGGCCAGCTCAACATGGCGGCTTTCATTCGGTGCCAGCACCTCAGTAGCGTCACTCAGATGCTGTTTGTAGTGTTCCCAGGCTTCGGCATTATCGGTATCCGGTAACGCTGGCAGATCGGCCCCCGGGAAACGGTCAAGAATCTGGTTGTTGTTGTCGGTGATCAGCACATACAGCAGCAGGCGGCGCTCACGTACCGTGAGGTTGGTCAGCGTGGCGCTCAGTGCAACCCGCTGATAGGCGCCGTAGGCTGGCTGGCCGGTGGTGACCTGGCTGACCTGAATGCCACCGGCGTTGGCTGGCATCAGGGCGATATCCATGGTCAGGGCGCGTGGCTGGCTGAGGCTGACCGGTGCGGAACCAAAGACGTAACCGGTGGCGTTGGCTCCGATCACAAACTCCAGGCTGGTAATGCCATCGAGCTGATAGAAGCCGTTACTGTCGGAGGTCGTGCTGCTGCCAAATACGCTGACCTGAGCACCTTCAATTGCGGCTCCGCTGTCGGCATCGGTAATACGGCCGGTAATACGGGTTGTGCTCACCGGCTCGCTGGCGGTCAGCAGAATATCTCCCAGTGCAGCGCGGCCGGTGGCCGGTACGACGACACTGAGCAGCACGCTGTCATAACCCGGGCGCGACAGCATAATCTGCTGCTCGCCTGCCAGCGGTGACGGAATGGTAAAGCGGCCATCGCTGCCGGACAGCACCGCCGAGGCATTACTCAGCTGCTCGGCCTGCACATCGGCCAGCGGTTGTCCGGTCGTGGCATCCAGCACCCGGCCAGACAGTTGCAGCGGCACGGTGGGTTCTGAATCCGGCTGCAGCTGCACAGAAAACTCTGCTGCGCTGCCGGCCACCAGATTGGCACTGGCGCTGACGCCATGGTAACCGCTGGCGCTGATCATCAGGCTGGCACTGCCTGCACCTGAGCTGATAGGAACCATCGACCGCGGTCAGGGTATCGGTTGTGGTACCAGCCAGAGTGACCTGCACCAGAGCCTGAGCGACCGGCAGACCGGTATTGGCATCGCTGACCACACCACGCACCAGACTGGTGGTCGGCGCCAGATTCAGGCGGATATCGCCCAGATCGATCAGCTGCCCGGCTTTAACGTTCAGCGTCTGCGAGGCGGTCAGATAACCATCGGCTTCGTAGGTCAGGCGGTAGCTGCCTTCTTCCAGACCGTTAAGTACAAAGCTGCCTTGCGCATCGGATAACAGATCGGTAGCACTGAGCGGCGAGGTGGTAATACGTACATTAGCCAGCGGCTGTGCGCTGCCGGCATCGACCGTACGACCGCGAACCGTGGCCTTATCCGGTGCGGTTGGCAGGCTGATATTGGCACTCAGATACAGCGCCTGTACGGCCAATGCGGTGGTAAAGGCATCATCCTGCCAGGAGCCATTGCCCTGCTGCTGCAGTTTCAGCCAGCTAAGGGTGTTGGCGTAGCGGGTAACATCGGTGGTCAAAGGGACAACCGCGAGCAGGAACAGCGCCGCCTGCCAGTCACTCTGCCAGCTGCCGTTGGCGGCGCTCAGGCTGTACAGATATTCCTGACCTTTATTCAGAGATTCACCGACGTTGTACACATAGAGATAAGGGGTAACAGCGCGCAGAGTCAGGGCGGTGATATAAGCGGAGGAGGCGGTGTCGCTATCGAGGGCAAAGCTGCCGTCACTGCGCTGCTGGGAGAGCAGGAAACCGATGGCTGCCGAGGTTGCCGGTGAGGCCCGGTTACCGGCATTGGCCAGTACCTGCAGAGCAAACAGGGTGTCGTAGACTGAGCTGTCGAAGCCGTTTTCGTCACCAAAGCCGCCATCACTGTTCTGCCGCAGCGCCAGTGTGGCCAGGTCGTCGGCGAACGGCTGGCTGAGGCGCAGGTTGGCGCTGATGCGCCGGCTCAGCAGCTCGGTCTCATGTGCATTGAGACCAGCCAGATAGGTTGCGAGCGTCTGGGTATTGAGATGATCCAGCTGCCCGGCACTGGCAAATGCCTGCAGAGCCTCGGTACTGGCCTGCCAGTCGGTGGCCGCCATGGTATTGCTGCGGAAGGATCCGTCCGCCTGCTGCTGGCTGCTGAGCCAGGCCAGTCCGCGGGTTATATCGTCAGACGTTGCGGAAGTGTGTGCGTGAAGCATGGCTGGCAGCAGTGCCAGCACAATATAGAAAACTCTGAACCAGACGTTCATCGGTTGCCCCTGAGTTGTTGAAGCAGGCCTGAAAACAGGCATGCATCGTCCCTGAAAAGTCGGCGAGGCTACTGACCTGAAATGACAGGTTCAATCTTGTCTTACGATAATCATTCTTAAGTCTTAGGCCTGAATTGTCCTAATACAGCAATGATGACGAAACAGCGTCAGCCGGGCCTCTACTTGCCGCTCCCGGCACCTTGTTGTAGGGTGCCGCCTTTCCCTTCATCTGCGGGTTTTCGTCCGTGAATAAATGGCATCTTGAACTGGCTGCTCACAGCATCCGCTCCGGCGGTGTGCTGGCCTATCCGACCGAGGCGGTTTGGGGCCTGGGTTGCGATCCGCGCAACGAGGCGGCCATCAGCCGTATTCTTGAACTTAAGAGTCGTCCGGCGCACAAAGGATTAGTGCTGGTGGCATCCTCATTGCAACAGCTGGATGAGTTGTTGTTGCCGCTGAGTGACAGCGATCTGGCAACCGTTAATGCCACCTGGCCGGGCCCGGTAACCTGGGTGTTACCCTGCCGCCGAGAGGTATCACCATTATTACGTGGTCGCCATGAATCGCTGGCGGTACGTGTTACCGATCATCCGCTGGTACGTGCACTCTGTGATGAAGTTGGCCCGCTGGTCTCGACCTCGGCCAATCCGGCGGGGCGCGAACCGGCACGTTCAGCATTGCGGGTGCGGCAATATTTTACCGACCGTTTGGATTATGTTTTGCCGGGAGCACTGGGTGGCCGTGCTCAGCCGTCGGAAATCCGCACGCTGACAGGTCAGCGTTTGCGTTAACAGGCCGTGAAGGCCTCAGAGGAGAATATTTATGAGCCAGGCTCATTCGGGCTGCGATGTGGCAGCGGTTAAAGCGTTTCTGCTGGATCTGCAGGACCGCATTTGCAGTGCACTGGAAGCACAGGACGGTAAGGCGCAATTTCAGGAAGACTCCTGGGAGCGCCCGGCGGCTGAAGGTGATCTGGCATTAACCGGTGGTGGCCGTACCCGCGTGATCGCCGATGGTGGCGTGATTGAAAAAGGCGGCGTGAATTTTTCCCATGTGCGTGGCGCTCGCTTACCGGCGTCGGCAACGGCTAATCGTCCGGAACTGGCCGGACGCAGCTTTCAGGCGCTGGGTGTGTCGCTGGTGATTCATCCGCACAATCCTTATGTGCCGACTTCCCATGCCAACGTACGTTTATTTGTCGCCGAAAAAGAAGGCGAAGAGCCGGTGTGGTGGTTTGGTGGCGGTTTCGATTTAACGCCGTTTTATCCCTATGAAGAAGACGTGGTGCACTGGCATCAGACCGGCAAAGATCTGTGCGCACCTTTTGGTGAGGGTGTTTTTGCCAAATACAAAAAATGGTGCGACGACTATTTCTATCTTAAACACCGTGACGAAAGCCGTGGTGTCGGCGGTCTGTTTTTCGACGACCTGAACGAGTGGGACGGCGAACTGAATTTTGAAAAATCCTTCGCCTTTATGCAGGCGGTGGGCAACGGTTATATCGATGCCTATGTACCCATTGTGGCGAAGCGCAAAGACACGCCTTATGGCGAGCGCGAGCGTAAATTCCAGTGCTACCGCCGTGGCCGCTATGTGGAATTTAATCTGGTGTTTGACCGCGGCACGATCTTTGGTCTGCAGACCGGTGGCCGTACCGAGTCGATTCTGATGTCGCTGCCGCCGGTGGTGCACTGGGATTACGACTGGCAGCCGGAACCCGGCTCGGCCGAAGCAAAACTTTATACCGATTTCCTGCCCCATAAAGAATGGGTGTGAGGCTGTAGTTATGACCGATCTTTATGCTGTTGTGGGCAATCCCATTGGCCACAGCAAATCGCCGCAGATTCATTCTGCATTTGCCGCGCAGACCCGTCAGGATCTGCTGTATACCGCGCAACTGGTACCGCTCGACAGCTTTGAGCGGGCACTGGATAAATTCTTTAAACACGGCGGCTGTGGTGTGAATGTGACCGTGCCCTTTAAAGAAAACGCCTGGCGTTACGCCGATGAATTTACTCCGCGCGCACAGCGTGCACAGGCGGTAAATACGCTGAAGAAAATGTCTGATGGCCGCATTCTTGCCGACAACACCGATGGGGTGGGTCTGGTGCGTGATCTGACGGTGAACCATGGCGTGACATTAACCGGCAAACGTATTTTGTTGCTGGGTGCCGGCGGTGCGGTGCGTGGTGTGCTGCAGCCCATTCTGGAGCAGCAACCGGCGGAGCTGATTATTGCCAACCGTACGCTGAGTAAAGCGCAAACGCTGGCCGCGGACTTTGCCGACTTAGGCAATATTAAAGCCGCCGCATTCGATGCACTGGACGGCAGCTTCGATGTCATCATTAACGGTACATCGGCCAGCCTCAGCGGCGATTTACCGCCACTGTCTCCTGCCGTATTAACGGCAGGCACCGTTTGCTATGACATGATGTACAGCACGCAAACCACAGTGTTTAATCAGTGGGCTCTGGATCATGGCGTAACCAAAGCCATTGATGGTTTGGGCATGCTGGTAGAACAGGCGGCCGAAGCTTTTGCTCTGTGGCGTGATGTCCGCCCGGAAACCGCAACGGTGATTACAGTACTGCGTGGTGAACGTCGTCAGCGCCGTTAATGTGCGCTGACGCTATTTTTTATCAGCCTGATTTTTTTTATGGAAGCCTTTAATGACCGCCACCACAAGCAGCAAAAAGAATCATAATTTTTTCAGCAATCTGCTGTTTAACATCGTTATCCCGACACTGATTCTCACCAAGGCCAGTGGTGACGATATGCTTGGCCCAACATTAGGTGTTGTGGTTGCGCTGGCGTTTCCGCTGGCTTTTGGTCTGTGGGATCTGAAAACCGCAGGCAAGGTGAATGCCTTTTCGATTCTGGGTATTGTCAGCGTATTACTGACCGGTGGTATCAGCCTGCTGCATTTACCACCGGAATATCTTGCCATTAAAGAAGCGCTTATTCCCGGTTTGATCGGCATTGCGGTACTGCTGACCCTGAATACCCGTTATTCGTTACTGCGCATGATTATTCTGAATGACGAAGTGATCGATACAGAAAAGCTGCAGCAGGCGGTTGCCGAGCATGGCGAAGAAGAGAACTTTCAGCGTCACCTGACGATGGCCAATAAAATCATCGCCGCCTCGTTTTTTCTGTCATCGGCGCTGAACTATGGTCTGGCGCGCTATATGGTAACCGCCATGCCAGGTACCGAAGAATATAACGAACAGCTGGGTGCAATGACGGCGATGAGTTATCCGGTGATTGTGCTGCCGAGCATGATTATTCTGGCGCTGGCGATCTGGTATTTATTCCGCAATATCCACAAGGCGACCGGTCGCGGACTGGAAGATTTTATGCGGCAATAACGTTGGCGCAGAGAACATGAGACATAAAAAACCGCGCCGGAGCGCGGTTTTTTTATTAATGCAGCCGTTACAGTGCAGTACTGCTGAAATTCAGCTGATACACACTGGTCGTACCACTCACTTCATTGCCCACGGCAATAAAATGCTTACCCTCACGGCTGAAGTAGTCGATAGACT
>NZ_DDCJ01000027.1:0-22908 GCF_002335285.1 Thalassolituus sp. UBA2009 | reverse complement strand
GTTAATGGCGGTGATGTATTTTACTCTGGTGCTGTCACTGGCTGAAATGTCGGCCGCTATTCCGGCTGCCGGTGGCGGTTACAGTTTTGCCCGGCAGGCAATGGGCCCGGCTGGCGGTTATTTAACCGGCCTGGCGGTATTAATTGAATACGCACTGGCGCCGGCGGCGATTGTGATCTTTATCGGTTCGGCGGTTGAAGCTTTACTCGGCTTTAATGGCCCCTGGGTGTATGCCGCCTTTTATTTAGTCTTTATCGGTATTCACCTGGCCGGTGTGGGCGAAGCATTAAAAGTGATGATGGTTATTTCCGGTCTGGCTGTACTGGCCATTATTGCCACCGCGATTGCTTTAATCGGTAACTTCGACAGCGCCAACCTGTTTGATATTGCCGCCAGCGAAGGCGCTTCGGCCATGCTGCCACTCGGCTGGTATGGTGTATGGGCTGCATTGCCTTTTGCTATGTGGTTATTCCTCGCAGTAGAAGGTGTGCCACTGGCCGCCGAAGAATCCAAAGACCCGGCCAAAGATGTGCCTAAAGGTATTATCGGCGCGATGGTTTTCCTGCTGTTTACCGCGCTGCTGGTTGTGCTGTTAATTCCGGGCGCCGCGGGTGCACAGGTGATGGGCGCAAGTGCCGTACCTCTGGTTGATGCCCTGAATGCAACCGGTAACAGCCAGCTGGCGACCGTCGTTAACGTACTGGGTCTGGTCGGTTTAATTGCATCCTTCTTCTCCATTATTTACGGCTACAGCCGTCTGGTATTTGCCCTGTCGCGTGCCGGTTACCTGCCACAGAGCCTGTCGGTAACCACCGCACGTAAAGTACCGGCGCGCGCCCTGATTGTTCCTGGCGTACTGGGCTTTGTTGCATCGCTGAGCGGCGAAGGTGACCTGATGCTGGCCATGGCCGTGGTTGGTGCAACCGTATCTTATGCGCTGATGGCACTGAGCCATATTATGCTGCGCGTTAAACAGCCTGAGCTGGTGCGTCCATATAAAACCCCGGGCGGTGTATTTACTTCCGGTATTGCCCTGCTGCTGTCGCTGATTGCCTTAACCGGTGTGTATGCCTTCGACCCGCGCGCCTTCTTCTACACGCTGATCCTCTTTGTGATTGGTGCGGCCTATTATTTTGGTTACAGCAAAAACCATCTGGTGGCCAAAACCGCCGAAGAAGAGTTCGCCATGCTGGAACAGGCCGAAGCGGATTTATATCCGGAAGAAAACGCAGAAAGTACTGCAACCGTTCAGACGGCGTAATAACGACACACTGACAATAAAAAACGCAGCCACTGGCTGCGTTTCTTATTAGGGTTTCTGCTCAGCTCTAAAGCTGAAACGAAACCCCAACGCCCAACCCCGAACCATCAAAGGTCGCGTCCGCAGGCTGATAGTAATATTCAATACTCTGGTATTTGGCACTGATGGCAAAACGCGGATTCAGGTGATACTGGTATTCGATCAGACTGCCGGTCGGTGAATCAAAAGAATATTCCGTACCATCCAGATCCAGCTTCGGATTAACGTGATGAGTCAGTCCGGCACCAAGGCTGTGTTTACCCAGCTGGTAGTGCAGCATCAGATCCAGCGGATAGGAGGAGAATTCAATCTTAACCGGGTCATGATCCTCATCCAGACCATTGGCCGAATCACTCAGCCAGTTCAGACGTGCCTCGGCACGGAACTGACCCAGGGTGTAATACACCCCGGCACCCAGATGAATACCGGCACCGGCATTAATATCATCCGAGGTACCGCGCTCATAATCCATTTCGGCCAGTTTGTCGCCGCCGGCCATCAGCCCGGCACTGAGGCTGAACCCCAGCCCCTGTTTCGCTGCGTTTGCCGTTTGCACAGTTACATCCTGCTCAGCACAAACCTGGGTTGTGGCCGCAGCCAGTAATAAAGTCAGCAGACTCTTTTTCATTCCTTTGTACTCTGTCCGTGGTTATATGATGTCAGGCAGCATAGGGTATGAATATTTCAGAAAATGGAAAGCCTTTATTCATTTCCTGCTACTGGGGTGATTAACAAGTACACTGACAGGCCGGGTTTGTCTGAGCTATGATGAGCCTGTTCCGCTGCCGGATAGTCTTATGAATATTACTCCCTGCTTTAATCTGAAACTGCGCCAGGCCGACCGGGTTCTGACCAGCTACTACGACAACAGCCTGCGTGATCTGGGCATTACCATTGCTCAGTTCTCTGTGCTGCGCGTGCTGTCGATGCTGAAAAGCCCATCGCAGAAAGAACTGCAGGAAGTACTGGTGCTGCAGCAGACCACCCTGACCCGCAACCTGAAACCATTGATCCGCAGTGGTTATGTGCAGACACGCCCCAGCCCGGATGATGGCCGGGTAACGCTGGTGTCGCTGACCGACGAAGGCAAGGCTTTGTTTAATAAGGCAAAAGTTCGCTGGAAGCAGGCTCAGAGCGGTATATCCCAACACCTCGGTGACGAGCTTTCTGCACAACTGCTGCAGGTCGCCGACGCTATCCTCACCCTGCGCAGTTAAAAAAATTTGCCATTTGCATGCATATACATTTACATATAGATGCATATACATTCACTTGAGGAATAAATATGAACACCAACAGGGAACAACACTGGCTGCTGCCGGTTATAAACAACGCCATTCAGGCTGGAGTGAATCACCCCAAAACCGTTCTGTTGGCCGGGCTGATTCTGATGGCACTGCTGTTCGCCGGACTGGGCAAGCTGTACAAAGACACCCGCGCTGATGCCTTCCTCGAAGCCGACAATCCGGCGCTGGTTTATAAAAATAAAGTGCGGGAAATTTTCGGTTTAAGCGACCCTCTGGTCGTCGCTGTCTATGACCCATCGGCAAGCGGTATATACCGTGCGCCAACGCTGGATCTGATCGGCCAGCTGACCGAACAGCTGAATGCCCTGCCAATGATTAATGCCGCGCGCACCATCAGTCTGGCCAGCGAAAATAATATCAGTGCCTCCGCAGACGGTCTGGATGTCGCGCCCTTTTATGAATTGCGTGCCGAGGGCAATACGGCCGCCCTGCGTCAGGCCATCGAAGATTTCCCACTGTATCAGGGGATGCTGGTGTCGGCCGATGGCGCAATGAGCATGATCGTGCTGGAGCTGTACGATGACAGCCAGGCCGAAGCCGCCTACGACGCCATCAATCAGCTGCTGCAACAGACCCGGACGCCTGCAGGTGTCGAACTCCATGTTGCCGGTGAAGGCGCCGTTCTGGGCTATCTCGGTCACTACATTGACCACGATGCCAGCCGCCTGAATCCGCTGGCCGGTTTAATTATTACCATTATGCTGGTCGTTGCTTTCCGCCGTTTATTGCCGGCCCTGCTTGGCAATCTGGTGATTGCCGCTTCGGTACTGATGACGCTGGGTTTTATGGCTTACTGCGGTGTGCCTTTTTTTGTTATCTCCAATGCGATGCCGGTCATTTTGATTGGTATGGCCGTCGCCGATTCCATTCATATTTTCAGTCATTACTACGAAATGCAGGCACGCCACCCGGACTGGTCGCTGCAGGCCTGTATCCGTGAAGCGGTTGCTGTTATGGCGCGTCCGGTCACGCTGACATCACTGACCACCATTGCCGGTTTTCTCGGCCTGTACGCCTCGTCTTATATGCCGCCGTTTGAATATTTTGGTTTATTTACCGCCTTCGGTGTGCTGATTGCCTGGTTTTATTCGCTCTTTGTTTTACCGGCCTGTATCACCCTGCTGAAGCCTAAGGTCAGCCAGCGCTGGATTCGTCTTGAGCAGAACAGCAAGCAGGACACCTTTGCCCGTTTAATGACCGCTGCCGGTGGCATCTGTGTACGCTATCCGCGCACAACGCTGGGGATATTTGCTCTGCTCAGCGTCAGCGGTGCTGGGCTCGCCACGCAGATTCAGGTTAACGAAAACCGTATTAATACTTTCCATCCCAGCGAAGCAATTTATCAGGCCGACCGGATTATTAATCAGCACCTCGAAGGCACCAACACGCTGGATATTGTGATTACCAGCAGCCGCAACGAAGGGATTTTTTCACCGCAGGTACTGAATGCCATGGAGGCCCTGCAGGCTTATGCCGAAACCCTGCCGCACGTAAACGGATCGGCATCGGTGGTGGATTATTTAAAGCAGATGAATAAATCCCTGAATGAAGGCCAGAGCGATGCGTATCGCCTGCCACAGGATGCCGACCTGATTGCCCAGTATTTCCTGCTGTATGCCGCCAGTGCGGACCCGGCCGATTTTGCTGAAGAAATTGACTACGACTACCGCATTGCCAATATCCGCCTGAACCTCGATAGCGCCGATTTTATTGCCACAAAACCGGTGATTGAAGCCCTGCAGCTGTATATCGACCAGCACTTTAACAATGCGGCCTTTGCCGAACCGGTCAGTGCGAGCCTCAGTGGCCGGGTGAATGTGAATTACCACTGGATTAAAGATCTGGGCATCAGCCATTTTTACAGCGTGGTTATTTCACTGCTCTGCGTCTGTCTGGTTTCCGCAGCGTTGTTCCGTTCCTGGACCGCCGGGCTGCTGGCCACATTGCCGGTAATCTGTTCCATTCTTACCGTTTATGCGGCCATGGCATTGCTGGGGATTAACCTTGGCATCGGCACCTCGATGTTTGCCTCGGTTGCTATTGGGCTGGGAATAGACTTTGCCATTCACACACTGGAACGCCTGAAAGCTCTGGTGGCAGACGGACTGAAAAACCGTGAATTATTCACCGAATTATTCCGCTCGACCGGCCGGGCGCTGCTGTTTAATTACCTTGCCATCGCCTTCGGCTTCGGCGTACTGATCAGCTCTCAGGTTGTTCCCCTGACGCACTTCGGCACCATTGTGGTGTTGTCGGTCAGCATGAGTTTTGTTGCCGCCATGACGCTGCTGCCAGTACTGGTGATACTGCTGCAGCCAGCCTTTATTTTTGCCGGCCGGCAGGGTTCAGCACCAGAAGCGGCAGAAAAAGCGGCACCCGCTGCTAACAGCCTGATATTGCTGCTGGCTTCAGGCCTGCTCAGCGCTGTACTGGTTGCCGCCGCACTGCACAGTCAGCCATTAATGGCTGCCGAAAGCACAAAAAACGAAACACTGGCCGCACTCAGTGCCGGGGAAATTGCTCAGCGGGTTAACGCCGTGGATGACGGCCAGCAGGTCAGCAGTAAGCTGAGTATGTTGCTGACCGACAGTCGCGGCAAAGAACGCCGCCGTGAAACCCGTTCTTACCGTAAATACTTTGGTGCTGATAAAAAAACCGTCTTTTTTTATCAGTCACCGGCCAATGTGAAAGACACCGCCTTTCTGACCTTCGACTATGCCGCGGCAGAACAGGAAGATGATCAGTGGCTGTACCTGCCGGCACTGCGCAAGGTACGGCGGATTTCTGCTTCTGACCGGGGCGATTATTTTATGGGTACGGACTTTACCTACGAAGATATCAAACAGAATGGCCACATAAGTCCGGACGATTATCAGCTGCAACGCCTGCCAGACGATGACGGCAAACTGGTCGTCAAAGCTACCCCAAAAACAGCTGCTGTTGCGCAGGAACTGGGGTATGGCGAAGTAACCTTTTATATTGATCCGCAAAACTGGATCGTGGTGAAAAGCGACTATCTGGATATTAAACAGATGCCGCTGAAAACCATCAGCGTTACCGATATTCGTCAGGTTGATGGTATCTGGACCCGCCATCAGCTGCTGGCCGAAAACCATCTCAGTGGTCATCGCTCGCTGTTTATTTTTTCCGCCGTCGATTATCAGCAGCAGGTCGCCGACCATCTGTTTACCCAGAATACTCTGCGCCGGGGGCTGTAAATGAATACCCGGCAGCAACATCGGCTAAGCGCCGGTGCTTTCACCCTGATACTGCTGAGCAGTGCCGTGCACAGCGAATCCAGCTCAGGCTTGAGTTCAGAGCTGAGTTCAGAACTGGCCTGGAGCGATGCTCCGGCTGCACTGAGCAAAGCGGAAGTGCAGCTGCAAAGTGAATGGCAATACCGCACGGCCGATACGTCGTTTAATCTGCAGCCACGCCTGCGCGCTGATTTTTCCGACACCCTGTACGCAGAGCAGCCCAGCGGCCGGACAGATAATTATCCGGCGGGCAGCCTGCACAGCAACGGGCCACTGGCACAATGGGATAACGTGCGTTTTGATCTCGCCGAAGCCTATGCGGACCAGTATATCTGCGGCATGTCTCTGCGCAGCGGCAAGCAACAGGTTGTCTGGGGTCAGGCCGACGGCCTGCGGGTGCTGGATATTATTAACCCGCAGGATTTACGCGAATTTAATCTGCCCGATGCCGAAGACTCACGCATCGCTACCTGGATGTTTAATGCGCATATTCCTCTGCCCAATGAACAGTCTCTGCAATGGTTAATTATTCCCGACTTAACCTTCAGTGAGCTGGCAGAACCAGGCACAGCGTTCGCTATTACCAGCCCCGAGCTGGCTCCGCAACCGGTCGCCGGAGTCGCGGTTAATCAACGGCCAACCCGGCGCCCGGATGGTAATGACTGGGAGTACGGACTGCGCTGGAGTGCCTTTACCGCGGGTTGGGATATCAGCGCCAGTTATTTTAATTTTTATCATGACACTGCGGTGACTTACCGCATACTGAACAGCAGCGCAGGCTCATCTCTGCCGGCAGTGGATGTGGAAAGTGTGTACCGCCGCAGCCGTCTGCTGGGTCTGAGCGCCAGCAAGGCATTCAACAGTGTTGTACTGCGGCTTGAAGCCGGGCATATCAGCCGCGCCTTTTTTCTGCGCGACGATCTGCAAAATAACGGCATTAGCCAAAGCCCGGAGCTGGCGACGGTAACCGCACTGGATTATCAGGCCCCGGCGGATGTGTTTGTCAGTTACCAGTTTTACCAGAGCCGCATTCTTGCTTACCGGCCGCAGATGATCCGCCGCGAAATCAGCACCCGTCACACCCTGCTGCTGAAAAAAACCTTACTCAACGACACGCTGGAACTGAGCTTTTTTGCTCTGCTTAACCGCGATTACAACGACGGTCAGCTGCGCAGCAAAGTCAGTTACCAGCTTAACGACCGCTGGTCTTTATGGAGCGGTGCCGATTATTTTTTTGGCAACCGCGCCGGGCCATTCGGTCAGTTCTCATCATCCAGCCGCTTTTTAATTGGCTGGCAGAGTGCATTTTAAGGAGTAACTCATGAACCCGATTACACTGCTGCGTATGCAGAACTCAGTCCTCGGCCATCTGCTGCCGGCAACCGTTGCCCGCCGTCATGCCCGGATGTTTTTAACACCCAGACAACTGCCACTGAAAGAATGGGAACTGGCCACTGAAAAACAGGCACAGCGCCTGAATTTTGCCGGACATCTCAGTGCTCTGCGCTGGGCTAACAGCGGCCCACGCATTTTACTAATGCATGGCTGGGAAAGCCGGGCAACGCACATGGCAGTTATCGCCAATGCTCTGGTGGCACAGGGGTTTGATGTATTCGCGCTGGATGCGCCACTCCATGGTCAATCCGGCGGCAATAAGAGTAACCCGATGGAATTTGCCCGTGCCATTATCGAAGCCGATATTGCTTTCGGCCCTTTTTATGGTGCTCTGGGTCATTCAATGGGCGGAGCAGCACTGGCAATTGCCTCTGCTCAGGGCGTACAGACAGAACGCTGCGTACTGATGTCTTCACCCGCCAGCCTGCTGGACGTATTAAAAGGGTTTGCGCGTTTTATGCGGCTGCCCGCCGCCAGCACGGCACATTTTATCCGCTGCATTGAAGCAGAAGTCGGATGCCCGGCTGGCGAACTCCACAGCGGCCATCTGCTCAGCCAGAGCAGCCCGGTGACATTATTAATTCATGCCCAGAATGATATTGAAATTCCCAGTGCTTCAGTACATGCAATCCGCCAGCACCTGAGCAGTGCCGAGGTATTTTTACCGCCCGCTCTGGGACACCGGAAAATCATCCGCGACCCGATGATTGCCGCGCGCATTCAACAGTTTTTCAGCGATGAATTAATTCAGGAAAGCGAAACAGAACACGGCGAAGAAATAGTGCCGTAACACGATACTCAACGGGTATTTTTCGTGGTAATAAAAAGCCTGAACACCGCAGGTGTTCAGGCTTTGGCTGACTCTGCTGCCAGCAGGCAACAGCGTATTGCTCTATTCAGGCAGTTTCTGTCTGAATAAAACGGCGCATATGGAAAATACCAAAAATAAATATCTGCACCGCATCGGCAATCTGATTGCTGCTCTTATGCTTCAGCGCCATCCAGAAGTACGCCACTTCCAGCACATGAACACCCGCAACAACCATAGCAATGGTTGGCAACCAGCCCAGCAGACCACCCCAGCCCTGCACTCCCGCCATAATAGCCAGAATCCAGAACACCAGAGTGACCACTTTATTTAACAGAATAAACATAGATACCTCGCTGCATGCGTCATTCATGCATTGTTATTGTCGTTATCAAAGCCGCAAGCTTGCACTGCTGCATCGCATTTGCACAGGTGAAAATGCGACAGCCTGCGATAAGCCTGCCACAACCCTGCTACACAAGAGAAAAACGAAGAATTATTCAGCGGCCGGGGAAACCGTCAGCGTTAATGGCGTGATACGCGGGCAGTGTTGCTTAGGGCGCGGCGGGAATTCTTTATTCAGCCGCTGCAACAGCGCTTTAACCCGCTCGTTACGGGCAAACTGAAACCCCATCGGCGCACAGCCATATACGCGTTTGGAGAAGGTCAGTGGTAAGGCCTGTAATTGTGGCTGTTTGGCCACATACCACTGTGCCACATCGCGCCCGATAATCAGCGCGCGGGCGCTTTCCGCCTGACTGATCAGTAAGGTATTGAGCATGTCCTGCTCGGTGGGTTTATCCAGCCGGATCAGGCTGCCGTTGGCAAAGGCCGGCTGCAGTGCCGGATAGGCATAACCCAGATGAGTGATGATTTCGCCACCCAGCAGGCCGTCTTCCTGCTCCAGATCAAACGGCTGGTCATTGCGGTACACCAGCACATCTTCCAGCCACACCACCAGATCGCTCCACTGATAGTTGTCCGGCTGGTCGGTCCAGTAAGGGGATTCCATACGGCCATCAATCTGCCCGGACTCGAGCATATGCAGAGAGCGCAGCTCTGGCAGATACACAAATTCCAGCTCAATACCGGCACGCTGTGCGGCTGTGTACATCGGGTCAATCAGGATGCCATGCAGCTGATCATCCTGCCGTATAACATAAGGAGGGTAGCCATCGTCCGGCACCGAGATGCGCAATTGTGGCAGGCCGTCTGCCGCCAGACAGCCCGCTGCCATGGTTAGCCAACAGAGCATCAGCCCTGCGCACTGGCCTATTGCTGTAAACAGCTTACTTTCTGTCACGTGCTTCTCCGCGTTATAACTCTTTAAGTTTAACTCAGGCCCTGCACCCGGCGGCGGCCAAAAGCCGACACAGCGCAAGACTTTCACGACCTGCACCGTTAAAATGGCCGCCCATCTACAGGTCGTCAGCGGGAGAAGATTCGCATGTCCGAGGAAAAAACCACGCATTTTGGCTACAAAACCGTCGCTACCGAGCAGAAGCAGGCCATGGTTGCCGATGTATTCCACTCGGTGGCCGCCAAGTACGACCTGATGAACGACCTGATGTCGTTCGGCGTACACCGCCTGTGGAAACGCATCACCATTGATATGTCGGGCGTACGCCCGGGCGATCAGGTGCTCGATCTGGCTGGCGGAACCGGCGACCTGACCAAGAAATTTGCCAAGATCGTTGGCCCGCAGGGCAAAGTGGTTCTGGCCGATATCAACTCATCCATGCTGAACGTCGGCCGCGACCGTCTGACCGATCAGGGCTACGTTGGCAATATCGAATACGTTCAGGCCAATGCCGAATGTCTGCCGTTTGAAGACAACAGCTTTGATGTCATCACCATCGCCTTCGGTCTGCGTAACGTTACCGATAAAGATGCTGCACTGCGTTCCATGACCCGCGTACTGAAGCCGGGCGGCCGTCTGCTGGTGCTGGAATTCTCCAAGCCGACCAACCCGCTGATGAGCAAAGCCTACGACCTGTATTCCTTCACCGCCCTGCCGTTTATGGGCAAGCTGGTGACCAACGATTCCGAAAGCTACAAGTACCTGGCCGAATCCATCCGCATGCACCCCGATCAGGAAACCCTGAAAAGCATGATGGAAAACGCCGGCCTGGTGCGTTGCAGCTTCCACAATATGACCAGCGGCGTGGTCGCCCTGCACCGCGGAATCAAACCCTGATGCTGAGTAAGCTGCCGGCCGAGTTACTGCAGGCTGCCTGCGTTCCCTTTGAGGCGGCCATTAATCATGTGCTGCGTTACGACCCGGCGGCATTAAACTCGCTGCGTCGCCAGCAGGGCCGCTTGCTGTGTGTGCGCATCGACGCCATAAACCCGGTGCTGATCCGCATCGTCGATAACGGCATTGTGCTCAGCCTTGTGCCCGCCACTGGCGATAACGGTAGCCTGAACAGCGCCGATGCAACGCTCAGCGGTTCCGCCGCCGATTTCTTTGCCCTCGCCCGCGCCAGTGATAAAGCCCACGCCCTGATCAGCAGCGCTATTGATATGGACGGCGACAGCGAGTTTGCCTTATCGCTGACCCGCGTTGCGCAAAACCTCGATATCGACTGGGAAGCCCTGATCACACCACTGACCGGCGGCCTGCTCGCACATCAGCTGGGCAAAGGTTTACGCGGCTTACTGAACTGGGGCAAAAGCAGCGCACCGGCTTACCGCAATGCCGTTAAAGAATATCTCGAAGATGAAGCGCAACTGCTGACACCGGAACCACTGGCGGCACAATTTGCCGACGAGGTTGACCAGCTGCGTCTGACGACCGACCGTTTAGAAGCCCGCACCCAGCGTTTAGCAGCGCGCATGCAACAGAACGATTCGACAAACAAGTCGACGGTCTCCCCTTCTCTGCCCAAGGAATAATATCGACGTGGCAAACCTCTGGCGTCTGTGGAAAATTCTGTTTGTCTTCACCCGCTACCGGCTCGACAGTCTGGTGCCGACCGAACAGCTGCCGCTGTCGTTGCGCATCGCCCTGTGGCTCGCGCCCTGGCGTTTAAATCCGGTGCCGTCGCGCCTTAATCGTGGCGAACGTCTGCGTCTGGCACTGGAAGCCTTAGGCCCGATCTTTATTAAATTCGGCCAGATTTTATCCACCCGCCCGGATCTGATTCCCGACGATATTGTTAAAGAATTAAAACGCCTGCAGGACGACGTTCCGCCCTTCGCCAGCGATAAAGCCATGGCGTTAATCGAAGACCAGCTGGGGCAGAAAATCAGCGCATTATTTGCCGAATTTTCTGCCGAGCCACTGGCTTCCGCTTCTATTGCTCAGGTACATGCCGCCCGTTTATTCGATGCCAATGGTGAAGCCGGTCGGGAAGTGGTGGTTAAGGTGGTACGTCCGGGAATCGAACACACTATCGAGCGCGACCTGCAGCTGCTGGAAACCATGGCCCGCCTGCTGGTGAAATATTCCGAAGACGGCCGCCGTTTAAAACCACTGGAAGTGGTCGATGATTACCGCCACACCATTTACGGCGAACTGAATTTACAGATCGAAGCCTCCAATGCCACCCAGCTGAAGCGCAACTTTGCCAACTCCGAGCTGCTGTATATGCCGGAAGTATTCTGGGAATACACGCGCAGCAAGGTAATGGTCAGCGAACGTATTTACGGTATTCCGGTAGCGGATATCGACGCCCTGCAGGCACAAAACACCAATATGAAACTGCTGGCCGAACGTGGTGTGGAAATCTTTTTCACCCAGGTTTTCCGCGACAGCTTCTTTCATGCCGATATGCACCCGGGCAATATTTTCGTCTCGCGTAATAACCCGCAGGCACCACAATACATTGCCATCGACTGCGGCATTGTCGGCAGCCTGACCGAAGAAGATCAGAATTATCTGGCGATGAACCTGCTGGCGTTTTTTAATCAGGATTATCATCAGGTAGCGCAGCTGCATATCGACTCCGGCTGGGTTCCGGCCACCACCAAAGTGCACGAATTTTCTGCCGCTATCCGCAGCGTGTGCGAACCGATTTTTGATAAACCGCTGGCCGAAATTTCCTTTGGTCAGGTATTAATTCAGTTATTCAGCACCGCACGCCGTTTTAATATGGAAGTGCAGCCGCAGCTGGTTTTACTGCAGAAAACCCTGCTCAATATTGAAGGCCTTGGCCGTCAGCTGTATCCGCAGCTGGATTTATGGAGCACCGCCAAGCCTTATTTAGAACGCTGGATGCGCGAGCGTTTTGGCCCCAAAGCCGCGTTTAAAGAATTAAAACGCCAGTTGCCGGGCTGGATTGAAAAAGCACCGCAAATTCCCGGACTGGTGCACGGCGCATTAAGCCGCCTGAACCATATGGACGAAAACCAGCAGGCACTGCAGAAAGAAATTGCCGCACTGCGTCAGGAGCTGGCTGCGCAAAAAGCACAGAAGCGCCAGCAGGCGCTGGCAACCCTCGCCGTTGGCAGTGGTTTATTTACCTGGTGGCAGGCCTTTGCTCTCGGAGTACCGGAAGTGGTGGGGCTGAGTCTGGCGGGTGCCGGTATGTTATTGTTGTTGCTGCGCGCCTGAGGGCGATGGTTGGTGCGGGCGATAGTTGGTGTGAGTGCTATAAACCGGCGGGTTTATACTGCAGCCGCTGCGCGGGCTAGCTTTTGTAATGCACTCAAAGCCAATGCGGGGCAAGCCCCTGCGCCCCAATCCAGGGAACTTCTCCCCGGACCCCTGCTTCGCGCTTTGTGGGCCGTAAATCCTTACTCTCTCGTTTTTTCTGACCACGCGCCCGTACGACGTCCCTATCGCTGCGCGCTCGCCGGGCATCCATGCCCGGCGGATCAGAAAAATCATCGTTCGTTGCGGCGGCCCACAGGCGCATTAATCGTCACGCGAAGCCTGTTTCATCCCATATTTTTGTATGCACTGAACAGTTGTGCGGTGCCCATTTTGAAACGCGGCCGTGCGTTATGGTTTTATGCGCCTGCAGGACGCCGGTTTGAATAATTCTGCGCCGGTACGTCCCGGCAGGATGCCGGGCGAGCGAATAGGGCCATGGATGGCCCATTATTCGCGCTACCTAGACCGCAGGATTATTCAGAACGGATAAAGTCCTGCACAGCGCGAAGCAGGGAGTTTGCCCGACCGGCGTGAGGGGTAAGACCCCTCAAAGAGGTCATAGGGCCGGGCGGTAGCTCAAAAAGCCAACCCGCGTAGCGGCCAGAAAAACACCACTGTCGCCTGCACTTGTAACCAGTTTTATCAATTATTGAACCCATCCCCAATCTTCAGTATTCTCAAACCAAAGCAGGGATGCAGCATATCGTAAGGACACACAGCCCAACGACCGCCTTCCCCGCTTACCATTCCGGATATAACACCACGCCATTCCTGCCTTGTGCTTACAGGAACGGGCGGCAGCCTGCCCGGAATGCAAGAGTCAATTGAACGATCTGACCGCGGGCAAAGCACTGGACAATAAATAGCCTGAGCTTTTCAGACCGTTGATAACGCGCAAAGTGTGAAGAGCGACTCAGGGTAAAAGCACGCATGCACGTTTATGTCCTGACAAGAAATAAAATAACGATGATTTTTTCAGCCCGGACAATGGGTTAGGCTGGAAATCTGAATAATGGCTTAGGTGTGCTAATGAGCGTGCCTACGCAGAAACTGTTAAGTGTCTTCGTAATATTAGTACTAGGTTGCAATTAAAGGATTAAAGATGAGTAAGGTTGAAGTAAACGCAAAAGGCATAAAAAATCGGCTCAAATCCATAAAGCCTTACAGATCGATTGCCGAGTATATTTGGAATGGGTTTGATGCTGGTGCGAACACAATTGATATCATCTATGAGACAACTGAGTTGGGTGATATTAATTACCTATCTATAGAAGATAATGGCGCAGGCATTCCTTACCAACTACTAGATAATAAATTCAAACCTGTACTTTCTTCAGAGAAGCGCGAAAGTGAATTACAACATACCCTAGTACATGGAAAAAATGGATTGGGTCGCCTTACCTTCTATCACTTCTCACAATCTGTAGAATGGCAGACTTGTTATGAATTAAATGGGAAATACTACGAATATGTGATTTCTGCGGACGACTCGAGTATTGATCAATATCAAGGCTCTGAGCAAAATGAGTCTAACCGAGAAAATACTGGTACAAAAGTCGTATTCAAAAACATCTTTGACCTATCGGAATACTACGTAAAAAACACTCTGACTGGGTATTTGATTAAAGAATTCTCATGGTTCCTTGAGCTGATGAAAGATTGGGGCTACACCATCAATATCAACGGAGACACATTGTCATATGACTCTCTGATAAAGGATAAAGAAACTTTTGAACTTAGCATTGGTAATAAAGTTTTTGAAGTTCATTACGTGCGATGGGCAAATAAGCTAAATAGGAACTTTTCAAGATACTACTGCATAGATTCTAGCGGGAGATTTAAATATTCAAAGCCTACTACGCTAAATAATAAAGGTGATGAATTCTATCACAGTATTTTTATAAAAGATGAATATTTCAATTCATTTAAATGTGAGAAAAAGGAAGGACAAGGTGATTTACTATGCTTAAATACCGATAAGTCTGATGAATTCAAGGCGCTAGTTTCTGCTATAAACTCTTATTTAAGGGAAAAACGAAAACCATTTATTGTAAATTATGCGAAGCTGCTCGTAGAGGAATACGAAAAGAACGGTGTGTTCCCAGAGTACAATGCTAATAATAGATGGGAGGTTATGCGCAGTGAGGATATTAGGGAAACTGTAAAACAGTTATACCAAGTAGATCCTCGAATTTTCTCTAATCTCAATGCTACACAAAAAAAGACTTTTGTTAGCTTTATATCCTTGGTAGTAGATGGTGGAGAAGTCGATGACCTTTTCAAGGTTTTAGAAGGTGTTGTTGAATTGTCATCATCTGAAAGAGAAGTTTTTGCTAAGCAGTTAAAAACAACAAAGATGTCATCAATTGTTCGAACAATTGAGCTGATTAGTGATCGCTATAAATCGGTTGAAGAATTCAAGAAATTGGTTTTCGATCCAACAATGTATGCTGGTGAGGTTCCACATCTGCAGAAGATGATGGAGAGAAACTATTGGTTGATAGGTGAAGAATATCAGTTACTTACAGCCGCAGAACCAAAATTTGAAGAGGCACTACGACGCTACACATACCTTCTTCATGGTGATAATGAAAAGAAAAGCATTGACCATGAAGATAAAAATAGGGAAATGGATTTATTCTTGGTTCGGCAAGGAAAAAGGAACAAGAAGATTGAAAATGTTGTTCTTGAATTGAAACATCCCACAAACATACGACTCGGAAAGAAAGAAATAGACCAAGTATATGACTATTATCAAGTGATCAAGTCTGATTCTAGATTTAATGGATCAAATACTGAGTGGAAGTTTTATCTCATTGGCAATAAGTTTGATAGCACAGGCTATGTGCAAAGCCTAATAAACAGCCTCAAGAGCCATGGTGAACCGGGGCTGGCGTTCCTGGGCGAATATAAACTTTATGCTTTCAAATGGAGTGAAATTTTTGCGGAATTTGAGTTGAAGCATGATTTTTTGAATGAAAAGCTTAATTTGGAGCTTAACCGGCTATCTATTGATGAGCATCAATCAGCTGATGATATAGTAGAAAGTACAAGAAGCTCTGACTCCCCAGTCGAATTGGAGTCTCCAGCAGCATAAAACTTAACAAGCGGCGCGCCTGCTTTGGGCGTTAGAAGTCTTGGGAGTTTCGCATGATCAAAGAAGAAATTGAGAAAACGTTTTATCTTGGACAAAAACTTCCCAAGGCTATCGCCGATATTTGTGATTATCTAGATAAAAATGGCTACCCTATTAGTGGTTGTTTCGAGCTATCAACTATTGGAATGGATGATATACGGCACTGGTTCAAAAAAAGCCCGGAGGCTGTTGATTCATTGATGCCTTTTGGTAGAGGAGCATGTGGAGATATTTATGCTCTTTGGCTAATAAATAATTCAAATCCCGAGGATGCACCTGTAGTTATGTTTGGCTCTGAAGGAGAGCTTACCGTACTTGCAAAAAATGCTAATGAATTTTGTATGCTTCTATGCTTAGGTTACTCTGAGTTAGGTCTAGATAACCATGGGAAGGTTGGCGCTGACTATGAAGAAACTCAACCTTTCCGGGAATACATTCAAAACATTTATAATTTCCAGCTGCCCCAAACGGCAGAGGAAACAATTAATCAGGCCAATCAAATGTATCCAAGTTTTCAAAGCTGGGTAGAGAATAATGCTTGGTAATAAAATTCCTAACAATCGCAGGCACTGCGATGGCTTTTTAATTGCGGCTTCGCTTTCGCTACAAAGCCGCACGTGCTGGCGGCCTTAACCCCCCAACATCCCACCTACCGATAACCACAGCACCCGCACAATCAGCGCCAGCAGTACAATCCAGGTCAGCAGGGTGCCGTAGTAACGGCCGAAGTGCATTCCGCCAGAAGCCTGCACAAATCCCCAGGCGTGCAATACCCGCGACAGCAGAAAGCCGATACCACATACATGCAGGAAGGCGGCGTAGGCGCCGTTCAGTTCGGCGACCATCAGCAGCAATAAAACCGGTAACGCAGTTTCCAGCGCATTGGCCTGGGCACGCATGGCGACGGCGATGGTTTTTTCGCCGCCGTCGAGCAGGCCGATTTTATGTTTCAGGCGAAGGCGCACGACCATATAAGCCAGCGCCAGTAGCAGTAAAGCGGTCAGAGCAATATAAAATCCGCTGATCAATAACATCGGTACACCCCGGTTTTTGTGGCCATTATTTATTGTTGTCAGAACTCTTAAGCCTTGCTGCATTGGGCAAAGCTGCGGCTCATGCTAACCTGCTGCAAACAGTTACGGCAATCATTCCCGGCGTTCAGTCTCTGCCCCGCCGGCAGGAGTTTTCTGTGTTGGTTAAATCTGTGAGTTATTCTCTTCGGCAGCGGCCTGTATCCGTACTGGCGGCCATGCTGATTACCTGTCTGGTGTTGTTCAGCTTTCCGGTAAAAGCCTTTGAGTTTTCCGGCCATGCGCAGGTATGCGAAATGGCTTATCAGCTGGTCACGCCGGAAACCCGCCACTGGATTGACCAACAGGTAAAAGCCGGAGGTGAGAAGAGCTTCGCTCATGCCTGCTCCTGGGCCGATGAAGTGCGCGACGAACGCAAATTCCGCCATACCAAGCCCTGGCATTATATTAATGTGCCGCGTACGGCGACGTCAGTCCGCGCAGATGATTGTGGTGATAAAGGCTGTGTGGTGCAGGCCATTAACGATATGCAGCAACGCCTGATTAATAATAACGATGACTGGCAGGCGCTGTTTTTTCTTGCCCATTTTATGGCGGATGTGCATCAGCCAATGCATGTCAGCTTTGCCGATGACCGTGGTGGCAATAAAGCCGCTGTGCGTTTTAAAAGCGATAAAACCAATCTGCATCAGTTATGGGATGGTGATCTGCTCGGAAAATTCTCTTATAAAAAACAAAGCACGCTGGCATTAGGGCAAATTTCCGCACAGCAGCGCCGCGACTGGTCAGCTGGCCAGCCACTCAGCTTTGCCAATGAATCGTTCACAATCACACGCGAAATTTATCGCCATTATCAGCAGGCAGCGCAGAAACCAGTGGCAATCGATGACGCCTATATAAGCCTGTTCCGTCCGCAATTACAGCAACGCCTGCAACAGGCGGCGGTACGTCTGGCAGATTTTCTGGATACTGTTACGGCAAGGGTCGAAGACAGTGCATCCTCCACAAAACCGCCAATCGCTAATTGACAGATTTATGCGAAGGGTTTTTAGTGAACCACGGACAACGGCTCCGGAAATCCATTCAGTATAAATAAGGATATTACGATGAAACCTGTAATTTATATCTCTGCTCTGCTGCCGGTAATCGCTGCAGCTCTGGCTCCTGCCGCTCAGGCCAGCAGTGGTGATCGCACCGTATGCAGCCACGGCAATCAGACCCGGATTATTGAAGTTAAATACACCGGCGAAGGCCAGATTCCATGCGAAGTACACTACACCAAAGACAGCGGTTCTCAGGTGCTGTGGAGCGCGCAGACCGAAGGTGGCTACTGCGAGCAGAAAGCTGCTGAGTTTGTGGAGAAGCAGCGCGGCTGGGGTTGGGAATGTGAAACAACGGTAGCGGCTGCTGAAGACGCAGGCAGCAACGATATGCCGGAGCAGGCAGCTGCTGAAGCTCCTGCTGCTGAAACCACCGCTACTGAAACTCCTGCGGCAGTAAGCGCAGGTGAATCTGGCGCCGGTGAGTTAACAGCCGATGAAGTTCAGGCCGAAGACACTCAGCCAGACAGCATGCAAACAGAAGAAACCGCGGCAACTGCAGAGTAATTCTGTACCCGGCCCGGAGCCTGGCTCCGGGCACCTTTCTTAATCGCCTCTGTATTTACCTGTCTCTGCCGCCGTATTTCTGTTTTCGTTTCCTGTCTCCTGCTTTCCTCGTATTTTTTCTGTAATACTCCTTTCAGGCCGAAATGGCCCTGATTGTGGTACGCCCAGCCAAAGCCCCGCCGATATACTGCGCACAAAATAATAAAAAGGATCTCCCATGCTGCGCGTACTTTCTGTCCGTTCATTATTGCTGTGTCTGGCTCTGCTGCTGAATACACAACTGGTTTCTGCGATGTCATCTTCTGCTGACAGCAGTGGTTACACCCAGACCCGTCACCCGATTATGCTGGTGCAGGGTATTCTGGCTTTTGACAATATTGCCGGTATTGATTACTGGTACAAAATTGGTACGAAATTACAGGAAGGCGGCGCCAAAGTGTATGTCGCCCATATTAATGCCTTTAATAATTCCATCGACCGTGGCGAGCAGCTGATTCATGAAATGGAAACCCTGCAGGTTCTGCATCCGGGAATTGAAAAATTCAATCTGATTGCTCACAGCCAGGGTGGTCTGACTGCGCGTTATGTAATGTCGGTACGTCCGGATCTGGTGGCCTCGGTTACCACCGTTGGCTCACCCCATCAGGGAGCGCCAATTGCCGATCTGCTGAACGGTGTTTTTGCCGACGACACGCTGCTGGGTAACCTGTTTGAAGTGGTTGGCAACGCCGCTGGCAGTCTGATCGATTTACTCTCTGGTGATGATGTTCCTGCCGGCGATGTGCGCTCTCTGACTACCGAATTTACCAGTGCCGGTGCTGCGGCGTTTAATCAGAATTTTCCGGCCGGTCTGCCACAGACAACCTGTGGTGAAGGTCCTCAGCAGGTCAATATTGGTGGCCATAACATCCGCCTGTATTCCTGGGGTGGCGATGCCAACCTGACCAATATCCTCGACCCGCTGGATTACCTGTTTGCCACCACTGGCTTACTGTTCGGCAGCGCAGGCAATGATGGTATTACTGGCCGTTGCAGCAACCACTTTGGTAAAGTGCTGCGTGACAATTATCCGCTGAACCATGCCGACCTGATTAATCAGGTACTGGGCTTGCGCGGTTTAACCGCAACGGATCCACTCAGTATTTACCGCAGCCATGCTAATCGACTAAAGAATGCCGGTCTTTAATATTCCACTTACCATACTTGTGCCAGTGCTGCTGTTTGCACTGGCTTGCTTTCTGCTCGCGCCTGACAGCCTGACAGAAAGCAGCACAACCCCAGCAACAACCCCAGCAACATCCCCTGCTACAACACCAGCACCTTCCGCCTCCGGAACAGAAGATCCGGTGAAAGACAGAGCAGAACAGCAGCCTGACAAGGCTGCACTCCCGGCATCACTGTCGGGCACGGAACACGGTGTAACTCTCAGTGCACAACAGCAGCAACTGGTGGTGCACAGCAGCCTGCGTGATTTATTCGATTATTATCTCAGCACGCTGGGTGAACGCGATAATCTCTGGATTGATACTCAGGTGCGTGCAGCCCTTGCCAGACAATTAAGCGGCCAGCCGCTGGCACAGGCGGAGCATATCTGGCAGCAATATCTCAGTTACCGGGAGCAGCTGGCATTACTGCCTGCAGCGGCAGAAGATGCATCAACCTACCAGCGCCTGCAGTACTATTTTGACAGCCGTGTTGCCCTGCAGGATCAGGTATTTGGCCATGCCGTTGCGGCAGCATTATTTGCCTTTGACCGTGAGCAGGATGCGCTGGCGCTGCAACAGCTGCAGCACAAGGAAATAAATGAACTAAAGGAACAAAAAAAGGAACAACAGAATACTTCCGCCGATAACAGTAACCAGCAGACATTATTAAACGCCAGCTATCAGCAATCGTGGGCGACGCGTCAGTATCAGCAGGAAAATGCAAAAACACAGCAATTGCTGGCCATTGAGCAAAGCAGTGATGACCCGGCCCAGCGCTTTGCACAACGCGCTGCTATTGCCGGAGAACAGCAGGCGGTACAACTGGCCGAACTTGATCAGCAGCGCAATCAGTGGCAGCAACAGTTAACCGCATTCCAGCAGCAGGTGCAGGCAATAAAACAGCAGCAATTAAGCGCCGATGAAGAGCAGGAACAAATAGGCCTGCAACTGCAGCAGGCCTTTCCTCCGGAACAACACTTACGCGTTAAAGCACTCAGCGGGCTGTTATAGCGGGCTGTTAAAACGGCCCGCTGTTTTTTTATGCGTTTACAGTTTTGGCTGTGCGCGCTTCATAATGGAATAACAGTCGATGCCGGCATCCAGCGTGCCGTAGTTAAAGGCACCATTACGCACAATACGCGAGCGGATAAAGGCATCGGCAATATTGCTGTCGCCCTGCTGAATTAACACACTGGCCTGCAAACCAACCGCGAGCTTATCGACCACCGTGCGTGAGCGGTATTCCAGAGTGCTCAGATCGGTAAACTCATCTTTTAAATTCACCAGGAACTGATCAAACTCACGGTAGTTACCCGCACCTTTCTGCAGCTCAGCCATAAAGGCATCCACCACTTTTGGCTCTTTGCCCATGGCGCGCAATACATCCAGACACTGCACATTACCCGAACCTTCCCAGATGGCATTAACCGGTGCTTCGCGGTAAATACGTGGCAGAATATTGTCTTCCACATACGCTACGCCTCCCACACTTTCCATACTTTCATAGGCCAGATGCGGTGCGCGTTTGCAGATCCAGTATTTGCCTACGGCGGTGGCTAAACGAGCGAATAAATTCTGCTGCTCATCAGCCAGATTATCCAGCGCATGACCAACCCGCATACTGATCGCCAGCGCTGCTTCGCTTTCAATCGCCATATCCGCCAGCACATTCTGCATTAAGGGCTGCTCGTGCAGGTTTTTACCAAAAGCCGAACGGCCGGAGGTGTGGTGAATCGCCTGAGCAACCGCACCGCGCATTAATGCCGATGATCCCACCATGCAATCGAAACGGGTCATAGAAACCATTTCGATAATGGTACGTACGCCACGGCCTTCGTCACCAATCATCCAGGCAAAGGCGCCACGGAATTCCACCTCGGAAGAGGCGTTGGAAATATTGCCCAGCTTGTCTTTTAAGCGCTGTACATACATCTGATTTTTGCTGCCATCCGGGCGCCAGCGCGGTAATAAAAAGCAGGATAAACCGCTGTCGGTTTGTGCCAGCACTAAAAAGGCATCACACATAGGGGCCGAACAGAACCATTTATGACCGACAATTTCATACTCCGCACCGTTACCCGTGCTGCTGCCAACCGCATAAGCGCGGGTGGTGTTGGCGCGAACATCGGAGCCACCCTGTTTTTCAGTCATGGCCATGCCGATGGTCAGGCCCTGTTTTTCAAAAAACGGGATATTGCGCTCGTCATAATGACGCGCCGTAATTTTCGGCACCCATTCTTTGGCAACGCCGGGAGAATGCTGCAATGCCGGCACAGCAGCAAAGGTCATGGTCAGCGGACAACCGGAACCGGCATCGGCATTCATATGCAGATATTCCATTGCGGCACGGGCCACATGAGCACCGGGCTTTGGTGTTGTCCACGGCAGCGAGTGCATTTCGGCTTCGATCGCACTGCGCATTAATTCGTGATACGCCGGATGGAATTTAGCCAGATCCACACGGTTACCAAAGCGGTCATGGGGATAAAATTTCGGTTTATTTTCGTTGGCCTGAAAACCCGCCTCAATTAAATCACCACCACAACGTGCACCATAAGCACTGAGACGATCGGTAGCCCAGTCGCCGCCGTACGCTTTTACCCAATGCTGTAACGCCAGATCACTGTCGTAGGCATTAAAGTTTTCCAGCGCTGTTGGCTGGTTAAAAACCGGATGGGTTTCTGCCTGGGATTTATGCTGCTGATAATCTGTGCTGCTGTTGGCACCAGCACTGCCCGCAGAAGGGGTTACGGCGTCGGTAATTTGTGGATTAACGCTGGTGTTCATAACTGACATCCTCGGCTATGGAGTTTGCTTCAGCACTGCCCAATGCACGCAGACTGAGCGCACACAGCTGCTGAATTAATTGTTGTTGTTCATCGTTGGTCATCGCGGCGCGTGCCGCCATCTGGGGCAATTCGTTCGCGCTGTTTGTTTTTGCCTGGCCGGGAAATAACGGGCCGATTAACGCTTCGCTTAACAGACCGACCAGAGCAGCAGCACTGATGGCGGCGTCCTGCGCAGCAAATTCACCACTGGCGATGCCGTCGCGGATCAGGTCTTCAAAAATATCGGCGTAGGCCATGCGATAGCGCAGACGCTCCTGCTCTACCCGCGGATCAACCGGTTCGGCAATTAGGGCATAGGCCAGCTGCGGACCCTGCAACGCACGCCGGGCAAACACCGCCACTGCCCGCGCCAGACGCAGGGCATAAGCATCCCCGACATTACGGCTCTCGCTGGCCGCAGCCACCTGCGCCACTTC
>NZ_DDCJ01000099.1:7615-24796 GCF_002335285.1 Thalassolituus sp. UBA2009 | reverse complement strand
CTGCACGCCGTTGGGGAAAGCTGGGTATTTCTGGGTTATTCATTTCTGCCGTACGACGACGGCATGTCATTTTTCGTGTCGTTCGACGGTGAACAGGAGTGGCATATCCGTCTGCAGTGGCGCCCGGAGGAACAGGGCCAGCTGCTGGACAACTTAGAGCAGTATATCCGCGCTCTTTAGTCCGTGCGCTCTAGTCCGTCCGTGAACTCTAGTCCGCACGTTGTCAGCAACCGCTGGCCGCTATTGTTTACGACATACCGTTTGAAAAATCCGCCAGTCCTGAACACAGTCTGTCACGTACCGGTTTCAGGGCTTCGGTGTAGGTCATCAGTAAGTCCAGCGCGTAACGGGTGCGCTTTTCCAGATAAACATCACTCATACGCCCTTCCTGGCCCATCCAGAGGTCATTCACATCACGCAGCAGCAGATGCTCAGGCAGATATAACAGGCGCGAGTTTTTATAGCCGCTGTGGCGTAACTCGGCAATCACAAAAGCGCCACCGGCCGAAGCCGATACACCGACCAGTAATACCGGTTTATGCGCCAGTTCTTTCATCCCGCACCAGAGCAGAAAATTTTTCAGTCCGGCCGGCACCATGCCGTGCCATTCCGGCACGATAAATACAAAAGCATCGGCGGCTTCGGCACGGGCTTTTACCTGAGCCACGTCCTGTTCTTCTGTACTGCCCGCTGCCAGTGGCTCGCCATCCCAGAGTGGCAGCTTACTCTGATAAAGGTCAATCAGACTCGCCTTACCGGCCAGAAAATGCTGATTCATATAATCGGCAATACGGCGACTTTGTGAATTGGCACGATGGCTGGCCACCACCAGACAAATATTAAGATCGGTATTCATAACAACCTCCCTGCGCAATGGTAATCCGCCAGGCGGCTGCCCGGCGGACTGAGACTGTTATGCAGTATAGGACGGACGCGCTTTCATTTGCGCGTGCCAGCGCTGAATAGCCGGAAAATCTTCGGTAATACGCAACTGAATCACCTTACCGAACTCCAGCGAGCAAAGAGCCGTGATGTCTGCCACAGAGAAGTGATCACCCGCCACAAATTCATGCTTTTGCAGCTGCTGTTCCAGAATGGGTAAGAACGCAGCCGCCAGCTTACCGGCTTCTTCGCCCCAGGCGGCAACCGGTGTCATACGGTCTTTAAAAAAGCCGGTCGTATGCTGGAAGCAATGGCCAATCGGCATTAATAAGGCGTTGTCGAGGCGGCGATCCCACATCTCAATCAGCGCTTTCTCTTTGGCATCGCGCCCCATCAGATTCGGTTCCGGCTGAATTTCTTCCAGATAACGGTATATGGCTGCGGTTTCAGCAATACAGGTGCCGTCATCAAGCTCCAGTACCGGTACTTTCGCAAGACGGTTACGTTCGCGGAATTCAGGCTTCAGGTTCTCGCCTCCGGCAAGATCGATATTAATCACCTCGACACCGGTAATGCCCTTTTCTGCCAGAGCCATACGGCTGCGACGCGGATTGGGTGCCATATTGGCGCTGTACAGTTTCATACGGATTCCTTGATTGACGGGTTAGCGGATCAGACTCTTTTATTTTCAGAATGACCATTCTGGATTACACTAGCCAATATCAGAATGATCAGTCAAGAAAGAATTCGCTTAGCTGCCTGATCCTGCCGGCAATCTTCAGAACATACAGGTAATTTAATGGCCAGAACCAAGTCATTCGATCCCGCTCAGGTACTGCATCAGGCCATGCTGCTGTTCTGGCGTGAAGGATTCCGCCAGCTATCGATGGAAAATCTGGTGCAGAAACTCGGGGTTAACCGCTACAGCCTGTATCAGACCTTTGGCAATAAACAAGATTTTTTCCATCAGGCACTGGTGCTTTATACCGATAATATTTTTAACCGTATGCTGCGGCCACTGCAGGAACAGCAGGGAAAAACCGCCATCATTGCTTACTTCCGCCTGATACAGCAGCAACTGCAGCACGATCAGGCCAGTGCCGGTTGTATGCTGCTGAACGCCAGCCTGAATGCAGGACAATTACATGAAGAAAGTCTGAACCTGATTAAAAACGGCCTGCGCCGCCAGGAAGAAAGCCTGAAGAAAGCCCTGCAGCAGGCCATTGATAATAACGAGCTCAGCCGCCCGCGTGACCCGCTGACCGCCTCACGTTTTCTCGCCAGCCAGGTACATGCCATGGTGCTGTTACGTCAGAATGCCGGAAAAAAACGCGTGCATGACGTACTGGAATTTATGCTGGCCGAACTCGAAGCCTGGTGACAGTTCAGGGCCTGTTAATTCACTCTCTAACAGAGCCGTTGATTTTCGTTTTCGAGGCAGTCAATGCAAGGCAAAAACCGGCGAAAAAGCGCAGTTTACAGGTCGTAAATGAGCATTTTGAGTCGGTTTTTAACACTGCTGTGGCAACGCAGATAGGAAATCAACAGCCTGCTAATGGTTAACCGCCAGTACTCCAAGGCTGACCGCCGCCGCCGAGGTGCGGTTTTCTACTCCCAGTTTACGGAACACCTGCTCCAGATGTTTGTTCACCGTACGCGGGCTCATGGTCAGAATCTGGCCAATATCCTGATTGCTTTTTCCCCGCGCCAGCCACAAAAGCACTTCTGATTCACGCTCGGTAAGGCCAAACTGCTGACGTAAGTCCTGACACAGTAAGGTGTCATCTTCATCCATCAGGCGCAGTAAAAATTCTCCCGGATAAGGCTGCCCCAGCAAGCGTAAGGTCAGCGTCTGTTCACCCAGCTGTAGTTTAAACTGGCTGTGTTTTTGCGGCGCGCGGCTCAGCCAGCCGATTGCCTGCTGCTGCAATGCCTGCGCGAAGGCATCACCGTTGTAATTCAGTGCTGCCAGTAATTCCTGAGCACGCTGGGTACACCACAGTATTTCACCGTGCAGTGAGCAGGAAAATGCCGGCTGTGCCAATTCATTTAATGCACCACGGGCACTCTGGGTTTTACGTGCATTATTAATATGCACCTGCGCACGGGCGAGTAATTCATTCAGTCTGACCGGCTTGGTCAGATAATCCACACCGCCGCATTCTAAACCGCGCACAACGTGTTCGCTGTCACTCAGCCCTGTCATAAAAATAACAGGAATATCCTGTAAATCGGCGTTGTCCTTTAACGCTTTACAGGCTTCAAAGCCATCCATATTCGGCATAATGGCATCCAGCAGAATTAAATCCGGTGCCATTCGTTCTGCAATATTCAATGCCTGCATGCCGTCCATCGCCACCAATACGGTGTAACCGGCACCACTGAGTGCTTCATTCAGCATGGTTAACGATTCGGCGGTATCATCGGCGATTAATACCAGCCCTTTGCTTTCAGCCCGGATCATTGGCAAGTACCTTCTGGCTGATGGAAATAACAGACGCAAACTGATAATTGCGTACATATTCGCGCAACTGGTTAATGCAGCGCTCGTCAGCTCCGGCATTGGCCATACGTTGCAATACCAGTTCAATTCCGCCGATATAACCAATTTCGGCCATTGCCTGTAGCTCACGCGCCTCCGCTGGCGGAATATTCCGCCAGTTAAGGCTGTCAGCCGCAGTCGCCACAGAGCGCTCGCTGCTGATCACTTCACGGTCGTAATACCATTCCAGTTCCAACACGCTTGCGATTTTATCCAGCAGTGCCTGATCACGGATGGGTTTAATCAGATAGGCGTCGTTTAATTGTTCTGTAACTGAGGCTGCCCCACCCTGATTCGCCGCCGATTGACGATCTTCGGCATCCGCCGACACCATAATCACCGGCGTTTTAACGCCCCGGTTGCGTAACTGCCGCAATAATTCCCAGCCGGTCATTCCCGGCATGGAGATATCCAGCAAGAAAACATCCACCCCGGCATCGGCAAACGATTCCAGACAGGAAAAACCATCCGGCGCTTCCAACACCACAAATCCCAGCGGCGTTAATATTTCGCTGATCAGACCCCGGTGCGAGGCATCATCATCGACCACCATCACCGTTTTTTGCGCGCCTTTTAAGCCGCTGATCTGTTGCGCCGGTAACGTGCGCGAGCTGGATTTAGCCAGACTGGAAAGCATCATCGACAAGCGGAATACGCTGCCCTTACCCGGTTCGCTGCTGAGGGTAATTTCGCCCCCCATAATATCGGCCAATAACTGACTGATGGTCAGGCCAAGGCCTGTACCCGGCATTTGTGGCAGACCGGGTTTACGGATGCGCTCAAAGGGCTGGAATATGCGTTTGCATTCGGCCGCTTCGATACCAAAACCGGTATCGCTGACGGTAAATTCCGCGACCTGACTGCGATAACGCACCGCCAGTGTCACCGAACCCTGCTGAGTAAATTTAACCGCATTGGATAACAGATTAATCAGAATCTGGCGCAGGTGTTTTTCATCGGTGGCGACCATGTCCGGCAAATGAGCACAGGGAAGATAAATAAACTCCACGCCTTTGCTTTCTGCCTGCAGGCGGAACATATCTACCAGTTCCTGTAATAAATGACCGATGGCGACTTCATCCCGGCGGATTTCCAGACGCCCGGCTTCAATTCTGGAAATATCCAGCAAGCCTTCAATCAGATCCGCCAGATGGTCACCACTGCGACGGATAAGGCTGATTTTATTACGCTGTCCTGGCAGTAACTGGCTGTCTTTTTCCAGCAATTGCGCATAACCCAGGATGGAGTTCAGCGGGCTGCGCAATTCATGGCTGATACCGCCCAGGTAGCGGCTCTTGGCCTGGTTCGCAGCCTCAGCTAATTCTTTAGCCTGCTGCAATGCCCGGTCGGTTGCTTCGTGGGCGGTAATCTCACGGGTTAATAATTCCGTCTGCCGTACCGATTCATCCAGCGCAAACTGCCGGCTTTCATTCGCCAGAACAAACAGCCAGATTAATACACCGACAATAATCAGTAATAACAGGTACACCTGTATTAATGTTGCCCCGACCAGATGCTGACCGGAATCGGCAGCGGGCACCTGCACATACACCAGCCAGAACAACACCGCGACAATACCGGCAATTAATAACAATAAACCGCTGAACTGCATCAGGCGCGGATTCATTTTTTGCACCAGCCAGACCGGCAACAGAGTTTCCAGCAGAGTTTGCATCTGCTCACTTAAGCGCGCTTTATCTTTGCATTGATCGTGGCAACGGGATTCCAGCGTACAGCATAAAGAGCAGATATGGCCTTTATAGGCCGGACAGCTGGCAATATCTTCACTGTCAAAATGGTTGTCACACACCACGCACTGTACCGGTTCTGCGGCAACAGCAGGTGCCAGGGGAATAATCTCGCGCGCCAGATAAAAGCGGCCACGGGTAATAATGGCCAATAAGGGCGAAGTAATAAATGCCGTTGCCAGTGCCAGATAAGGCGATAAAGCCTGCGGCAGTTCGCCCAGAACGCCGACATAGCAAACAATGCCAACCAGCGACGCCAACAACATAGCACCGAAACCGACCGGATTAATGTCGTATAAATAGGCCCGCTTAAATTCAATGTGCTTGGGACTTAACCCCAAAGGTTTATTAATAATCAGATCGGCGACCAATGCACCCACCCAGGCCACAGCGACGTTGGAATAAATCCCCAGAATATGTTCCAGCGATTGGTAAACTCCCAACACCATCAACAGTAACGCAATCATCACATTAAACACCAGCCAGACCACCCGGCCCGGATGGCTGTGCGTTAAGCGCGAAAAGAAATTCGACCAGGCGATAGAGCCGGCATACGCGTTGGTTACGTTAATTTTTACCTGACAGAGAATGACGAAGATGCCGGTCAATGCCAGTACGGCCATGGGCGAATCGCTGATATAGCCGAAAGCAACGCGGTACATTTGGGTTGGATCTGCGGCATCAAGCACCGATAACCCATGCTGCACCGCCAGCACCGCTAAAAAAGAACCTGCCAGAATTTTCAGTGCGCCCACCAGAATCCAGCCCGGACCGCCACCAATCAGGGCCAGCCACCAGCGCAGTTTATGCCGGGGTTCTGGCTCCGGCAGAAAGCGTAAAAAATCGACCTGCTCACCGATTTGCGCAATCAGTGAAAAAACCACCGCCGAGGCTGCACCAAAGTAGATCAGATTAAATTTTCCGCCACTTTCCGGTGCACCTTCTGTGCGGTTGCCAATACCGGGAAACGCAATCCACTGCTCTGCGGCGGACCACTCGTGCCAGAGAATAAAGATAAACGGCAGCAACTGCAGCACCAGCCACAATGGCTGACTCCAGAGCTGAAAACGGCTGATAAAGGTAATGCCATGGGTCACCAGCGGAATCACAATCAGTGCGCTGAGCAGATAGCCTGCCGCCAGCGGCAGGCCGAATAATATCTCCATAGCGGAGGCCATAATGGCCGATTCCAGCGCAAAAAAGATAAAGGTAAACGAGGCATAAATCAGCGAGGTAATGGTCGAACCAATATAACCAAACCCTGCCCCACGGCTGAGTAAATCAATGTCTACGCCATAGCGGGCGGCGTAGTAACTGATAGGTATGGCGGTCAGGAAGATAATGGCAGACACCACCATAATGGCGCTGACGGCGCTGTTAAAACCGTACATCAGCGTAATTGCCGCACCGATGGCTTCGAGCGCTAGAAAAGAAATGGCTCCCAGCGCCGTATTGGAAACACGCGCGGCCGACCAGCGCCGCGCCTTTTTGGCGGTAAAGCGCAGGGCGTAATCTTCCAGTGTCTGGTTTGCTACCCAGCGGTTGTAACTGCGCCGGGTTTTGTACACCACTTGCTCAGACATAGTCTGTTCTGCCTCTCTCAGCTTATTGTCAGCTGACCTGTCGCCACCGCGGTGACGCCGATAGAAAGACATCCTGTCCACAACACCTGCTTAAGCGCAGAAAAATCCATCTTGTGCCGGCCCGCAGGCTCTTCCTCTCAGGCCTCAGGACTCTAATCACATCCCATGCCAACTGCTATGCGTCAAATGACGTAGGTGACTGGAGCAATCGGCGAATTCTTACAGGAAGCCCACTGACGCATTCTGAGCAGGCTTAAGTTCAACTCAAAAACGTACTCAATCAGTCATCAAGAGGCCTGACTATGCACTCCAAATCCAAACCTTTTAACGGCAGCGTCCGCCGTCGTTTTTTACAGAACCTGCTGGCAATACCTGCAGCCGTTATGCTCGCCAATGCCAGCCTGCCAGCTTATGCAGACAGTGCTAACAGCACTGGTCTGGCCGTTACCGATAAAACTGTAAAGGTCGGTATTCTGCACTCAGTAACCGGCACCATGGCCATCAGTGAGACCGGTTCGGTGCAGGCAGAAAAGCTGGCCATCGAACAAATCAACGCCATGGGCGGTGTGCTGGGCCGTAAAATCGAATTTATTCAGGAAGATGGCGCCAGTGACTGGCCGACCTTTGCTGAGAAATCAAAGAAACTGCTGATTAACGATAAAGTCGCAGCAGTATTTGGCTGCTGGACCTCAGCATCACGTAAAGCCGTACTGCCGATTTTCGAACAGTATAACGGCATGTTGTATTACCCGACCTTTTATGAAGGTCTGGAACAATCCCCTAACGTTATTTATACCGGCCAGGAAGCAACCCAGCAGATTCTTGCCGGTATCGACTGGGTAGTAAAAGAAAAAGGGGCTAAATCTTTCTTCCTGCTCGGCTCAGATTACATCTGGCCACGTACCTCCAACAAAATCGCGCGTAAGCATATCGACAAACTCGGCCTGAAAGTCAGTGGCGAAGAGTATTACCCGCTGGGTCACACCCAGTTCAACTCGGTCATCAACAAGATCAAGCTGAAAAAACCGGACGTGATCTTTGCCTCAGTCGTGGGTGGTTCCAACGTTGCGTTTTATAAGCAGCTGAAAGCCGCCGGTATTGATATGACCAAAGAAACACCATTGGTACTGACTATCTCCGTTACCGAAGACGAGATTCTGGGCATTGGTGGTGAAAACATCGAAGGTGCTTACGCCTCGATGAAATACTTCCAGAGCCTGACCAACGACAACAACAAAAACTTTGTTAAAGCCTTTAAAGAACGCTGGGGCAAAGACATCGTTATTGGTGACGTAACCCAGGCAGCCTACCTTGGCCCATGGCTGTGGAAAGCCGCCGTTGAAAAAGCCGGTTCCTTTGATATCGATAAAGTTCGTGCGGCCTCTCCGGGCATTGAACTGAAAACCGCTCCGGAAGGTTATGTACGGGTTCATGAAAACCATCACTTATGGTCAAAAACCCGCATTGGTAATGCCCAGGCTGATGGTCAGTACAAAATTGTGTACGAAACCAAAGACCTGATCGAACCAGACCCATTCCCAGCCGGTTACAAGTAAGACATTAAGCGGCCTGCGGGCCGCTGCTTATCCGCTTTATTCACCGGAGAATTCATTATGTTTGCTGATTACACCATGACCGAGCTGACCTCGATCTTTGCCATGCAGGGGTTTGCCGGGCTGATTTTATTTTCTGTATTTGTACTGATGGCGCTGGGTCTTGCCATTATTTTCGGCCAGATGGGCGTTATTAATATGGCGCACGGCGAATTTATGATTCTCGGTGCCTACGTTACCTACCTTACCTCAACCCTGTTTGCCGAATATCTGCCATCCATTTATGGCAGTTACTTTTTTATCGCAATGATATTTGCCTTTATCGTCACCGCCGCCCTTGGCGCCCTGGTCGAATGGGCGATTATCCGCCACCTGTATAAGCGTCCGCTGGATACCCTGCTGGCTACCTGGGGTCTGAGCCTGATTTTGCAGCAATTGTATCGCAGCGTATTTGGTGCCCGTGAGGTCGGTGTCACCCTGCCTGACTGGCTGATGGGTTCTTACGCACTGAACGACAGCATTGAAATTCCGATTAACGGTTTATTCGTTATGGGCCTGACCATTGTCATCACCGTTGGTGTTGCCTTAATGATGCAGAAATCCCGCCTCGGCAAACAAACCCGCGCGGTCGTACAGAATCGCCCGATGGCCGCCGCAGTCGGTATTAATACCGAAAAAGTCGATCGCATGACCTTCGCTCTCGGTTGCGGTATTGCCGGTATCGCCGGTTCTGCCTTCACCATGATCGGTTCGACCGGTCCGACCTCCGGCCAGCTTTATATTGTCGATACATTCCTGGTCGTTGTGTTCGGTGGTGCATCCAGCCTGATTGGTACTGTTGCCTCCGCATTTACCATTTCACAGGCGCAGTCGACGATGGAATTTTTCCTCAGCGGCTCGACAGCCAAAGTTCTTACCCTTCTGACCGTGGTTGGCATTCTGATGCTGCGTCCACAGGGTCTGTTCTCTCTGAAAATCCGCCGCTAGGAGTTTGTTATGACAAAAATCAAAGATTTTATCGGGCGTTATCAGCTCAGTCATTTACTGATTCTCGCCGTTATATTGTTAGTCGTTATGCCACTGGCGATGGATATTTTCCGCCTGAATCTGGTAGGTAAATATTTAACCTATGCCTTTGTCGCACTGGGTCTGGTTTTATGCTGGGGTTATGGCGGCATTCTCAGCCTGGGTCAGGGTGTATTCTTTGGCCTGGGTGGTTATTGCATGGCGATGTTTCTGAAGCTGGAAGCATCTTCACCTGAGCATACGGCTATTCAGTCAACACCGGGAATTCCTGATTTTATGGACTGGAATCAGCTGACTGCTTTGCCATGGTTCTGGGAACCTTTCCACAGTTTTGGTTTTACTTTACTGGCCGTTGTTCTGGTGCCAGCCCTGTTCGCATTTATCATTGGCGTGGCAATGTTTAAACGCCGGGTCAGCGGTGTGTACTTTGCCATTATTACTCAGGCCATTGCCGCTATTCTGACAATTTTAATTATCGGTCAGCAGGGCTATACCGGCGGCGTTAACGGCATTACCGATTTACGCACACTGCACGGCTGGGATATCCGCACCGACAGCGCCAAATACATTCTGTATTTTATTAATGCGTTCCTGCTGATCGGCTGCCTGATTGCTGCACGCTACATTATCAAAAGCAAACTTGGCCGGTTACTGGTTGCCATGCGTGAACGTGAAGACCGTGTGCGTTTTTCCGGTTACGACGTGTCCAGCTTTAAGATTTTTATCTACTGCGTTGCCGCTGTGTTTTCTGCCATTGGCGGAGCCATGTTTACCCTGCAGGTTGGCTTTATGTCACCTTCGTTTGTCGGCATCGTGCCTTCCATTGAAATGGTTATCTTCTGCGCCGTTGGTGGCCGCCTGTCGATTCTGGGTGCGGTTTACGGAACCTTACTGGTGAACTGGGCCAAAACCAGTTTTTCAGAATCTTTCCCCGAGTTATGGCTGTTTGCCATGGGCGCGCTGTTTATCGGCGTAGTAATGGCTTTCCCTAATGGCCTGGCAGGTCTTTATCAGACCTACGTTGAACCACGCCTGCAGCGTTTCAGAAAACCCGCACCGGCTGCCAGCCAGTCTCAGGTCGTCAGTCTTGAAGCCGGCAAAACCGCAACCACAACCAATTCTGCAGACAAGGAGTACAGCCATGCTGGAAACCAATAAATCCATTCCGCAAAAAGAATTTGTGCTGAGTATTGAAGGTCTGACAGTTTCTTTCGACGGTTTTAAAGCAGTAAACGATTTATCGCTGTATGTCGAAGAACAGGAAATCCGCGTCATTATCGGCCCAAACGGGGCCGGTAAAACCACGGTACTGGACTTAATCTGCGGACGTACAAAAGCCACTGAAGGCTCAATTAAATTCAAGGGCACGGAGCTGACCCGTTTGAATGAACACCAGATCGTGCATGCCGGTGTCGGGCGTAAATTCCAGAACCCGTCTATTTATGAAGACCTTACGGTATTCGAAAACCTCGAACTCTCTTTTCCCCGTGGCCGTAATGTCTGGGGTGCACTGACCTTTCGCCGCGACACTGAAGTAGTCGCCAAGGTTAAAGAAATTGCCGACATGATTTTCCTGGGTGACAAGCTCGATATGAACGCCGACCTGCTCAGCCACGGCCAGAAGCAATGGCTGGAAATCGGCATGCTGCTGATTCAGGACCCGGAGCTGTTAATGCTGGATGAACCCGTAGCCGGTATGTCGGTATCGGAACGCAAACAGACCGCCGAATTATTGCAGCGTATTACCAAAGACCGCTCGGTGCTGGTTATTGAACACGACATGCAGTTTGTCGCCGATATCGCCGACCGGGTAACGGTACTGCATCAGGGCCAGGTTCTGTCAGAAGGTTCCATGGAGCGGGTGCAATCCGATCCTAAAGTCATCGAAGTTTACCTCGGTCACTGATCTTAAAAGCGGAGTTATTTTATGTTTCAAGTATCCGATTACAGCGTTGCCTATGGTCAGAGTGATGTTATCCGCAATCTGAACCTGAGTATTAAACCCAAAGAAATTGTTGCCATTCTTGGCCGTAACGGCATGGGTAAAACCACGCTGATGAAATCATTAATCGGCATGATTCCCAGTAAAGAAGGCAGCCTGACACTGGCGGGCAAAGAATTATCCGGCCTGAAAAGTCACGAGCGCGTTGGTGCCGGTATTGGTTTTGTACCGCAGGGGCGGATGATTTTCTCCACCATGACGGTATCTGAAAATATCGAAACCGGATTGACCAGCACAGGTGAACGCAAGATTCCTTCCGATCTGTACAGCTTATTTCCCGTTCTGGACGAAATGAAAAACCGTCGTGGCGGTAATTTATCCGGCGGCCAACAACAGCAGTTGGCCATTGCCCGCGCTCTGGCAAGCAATCCCAGCGTGTTACTGCTCGACGAACCAACTGAAGGTATCCAGCCATCCATTATTAAAGAAATGGCACGCACGCTGAAACAGATCCGCACTCAGCGCAATTTATCCATTCTGGTATCCGAGCAGGTGCTGAGCTTCGCCCTTGATATTGCCGACCGCATTCTGGTGATTGAAAAAGGCGCCATTGTGCTCGACGTTCCGGTCGCCGAGGCCGACCAGGCAACCATCAGCCGTTATTTATCCGTTTAAAAGAATGTGCATGACGCCTGTTCAGCACATCGCCGACAGGCATAAAAACTTTAACCGGCGTTTTCCAATTTGCGGTAATACGCTGAACCAAGAGGCTGTTAAGGCCACTCAAGGAGCAAACCATGACTGATACCATCATCAAGATTGATCTGAATAAATCCGCTTATGAGCACGACAATGTGCACAACCGCTGGCACCCGGATATTCCGATGGTTGCTACGGTAAAACCGGGCGATGATTTTATTGTTGAGTGTTTCGACTGGACCGGCGGACAAATTGAAAATAACGATGACGCCTCCGATGTCCGTGACGTTGACCTGACCAAGGTGCATTTCCTTTCGGGTCCGATTGCCGTAGAAGGCGCCGAACCCGGCGATCTGCTGGAAGTCGACATTCTCGATATCGGCGCCTTTGCTGAACAGCAATGGGGCTTTAACGGCTTCTTCTCCAAACAGAACGGCGGCGGTTTTCTGGATAATCATTTTCCGGAAGCGCAGAAATCCATCTGGGATTTTAACGGTATTTATACCAAGTCCCGTCATGTTCCCGGTGTCGAGTTCGCCGGTATTCTGCATCCAGGCCTGATCGGTTGCCTGCCATCCCGCGACATGCTGGATATGTGGAACACACGGGAAAAAGAACTGTTTGATACCGACCCGGAAAGAACACCGCAACTCGCCTGCCTGCCGTATGCAGAAACTGCACATATGGGCCGTATGAAAGGCGACGAGCGTAATTCCGCTGCGGCAGAAGGTGCCCGTACCGTACCTCCGCGTGAACACGGTGGTAACTGCGACATTAAAGATTTAACCCGCGGAGCCAAAGTGTACTTCCCGGTGTATGTTGACGGTGCCGGTTTATCCGTTGGCGATCTGCACTTCAGCCAGGGTGATGGTGAAATCACCTTCTGTGGTGCCATCGAAATGGCTGGCTGGATTCATATGCGGGTTAATCTGATTAAAGACGGTATGGCCAAATATCAGATTAAAAATCCGATTTTCAAACCGAGCCCGATGGTACCGAAATACGATGACTACCTGATCTTTGAAGGTATTTCGGTGGATGAAAATGGCAAACAGCATTATCTGGATACCAGTATTGCTTACCGCCAGGCCTGTCTGAATGCGATTAAATACCTCACCCAGTTTGGCTACAGCGAAGCACAGGGTTACGCGATTATTGGCTGTGCGCCGATTCAGGGCCATATCAGTGGCGTGGTGGATATTCCGAACTCCTGCGCCACCCTGTGGTTGCCGACGGATATTTTTGAATTTGATATCCAGCCGAATGCCAACGGGCCGGTTAAACATCTGGATGGTTCAGTTGATATTCCGAAAGCTCCGGATCTTAAATAAGGAGGAAGCCGCATATGCCACTGTATGACTACAAATGTCCGCAGCATGGTGTGTTTCAGGAACTGGCGAGCATGGAAAAGCATGATCAGCCAGCCGCCTGTCCACACTGCCAGACGCTGTCGGCGCGCATTATCATGCTGCCGCCACAGCTGGCCAGAATGCTGAAAGAAACCAAAGAAGCCATGGAGCGTAACGAAAAAGCGCAGCATGCACCGGAGGTTATGACCAGCAGCCAGTATCACGAACGTGAACAGGAAAAGCTGGCGCGCCATCAGCATAAACATCGTAATGGTTGCGGCTGCGAGCCTAAACGCCGCAGTAATCTGATGTATACCGCTGACGGCAATAAGATGTTCCCCGGCATGCGGCCATGGATGATCAGCCACTGATCATCCGCACAATTTCGTCTGTCCTTTTCCCCGGCTTTGCCGGGGCTTTTTATTTCTACAGAAAAAATATTGCCGTGAGGAAAAATACTGACGCAGGAAATATTGGCAGATATAAAAAAAACCGGCCAGTGGCCGGTTTTTTTATTAACGTTGCGCAGTCTTAATTAAGCTTCGCGACGCTTACGTGGAGCACGGGTACCCGGTGCCGGAGCGCCGTTATCGCGTGGCTTGCCGCGGTGTGGTTTCTTGGCGAAACCGTCTTTCTGGCCTTCGGTACGACGCGGAGCACGGCGCGGAGCACCAGCGCCACCCTGCGGTACTTCAGACTCTTTATAGACTTTAATTTCCAGCGGACGACCACAAACGCGTGCTTTACGCAGTTTACCCATGGTCGGGGCCGGCATACCTTCCGGTAAATCGATCACGGCGAAATTATCAAAAATTTCGATATGGCCGATGTAATCACTGTCGAGGTCCGCTTCGTTAGCAACCGCGCCAACCAGGTTACCCGGCTTCAGGCCGTCGTCATAACCAATGCCAACCATATAACGGGTCATTTCCACTTCCGGGTGACCTTTTAATGGCTTCGGACGCTCTTCCGGCAGTGCCTTGCTGCGCGGGCCACGCTCGCGTGAATCACCACGGGAATCACGGTCACGGGACGGACGCTCACTGCGGCTTTCGTTACGCAGTTCACGCTCACGGGCATCAGCCATACGGGCATCAGTCTGCTCATTAATAAACAGTGATTTTTCACCCTGCAGCAGAGCAGCCAGTGCGGCAGCAACGTCCAGCGCATCGACCGGGTTCTGACTGAGAATGGTCTCAATCATTTCGCGGTACTGGTTATTACGCTCTGGGTGAATGGCGTCCAGAATCTGTGCCTGGAAGCGTTCACGGCGTTTTTCGTTAACCATTTTGGCGGTCGGCAGTGGCATTTCTTCAATGCTCTGACGGGTCGCTTTTTCGATGTCACGCAGCATGCGTTTTTCACGGCCACGAACAAACACAATGGCTTCACCATTACGGCCCGCACGACCGGTACGGCCAATACGGTGAACGTAGGATTCGGTATCCTGCGGAATATCGTAGTTGATTACGTGGCTGATACGTTCAACGTCCAGACCACGGGCCGCAACGTCGGTCGCAACAATAATATCGAGCTGACCGGCTTTCAGTTTTTCTACCGCTTTTTCACGCAGCGCCTGTGGAATGTCACCGTTTAATGGTGAACATTTAAAGCCGTTAGCCTGCATAAAATCAGCGACTTCTTCAGTTGCCTGTTTGGTGCGGACAAACACCATCATGGCGTCAAATTCTTCAGTTTCGGCAATACGCAGCAGTGCATCATTTTTATGAGCACCGGCAACAAACCAGTAACGCTGACGAATTTTATCGTTGGTGGTGGTTTTGGTCTGAATTTTTACTTCAACCGGATCTTTCAGGTGAGTTTCAGCAACGCGCTGAATTTCACGCGGCATAGTCGCGGAGAACAGAGCCACCTGACGGGTACGCGGCGTGTGTTCCAGAATCCAGTTCACGTCGTCGATAAAGCCCATGCGCAGCATTTCGTCGGCTTCGTCCAGAACCACGGCTTTAATATCGGCCAGGTTCAGGGTGCCGCGACGCAGGTGATCCATTACACGACCCGGAGTACCCACAACCCACTGCGGACCACGCTTCAGTTCACGCAGCTGGCTGCCGTAATCGGAACCACCATAAATAGCAGTAACACCAATACCCGGAATGTATTTGCTGTAGGTTTTGATGGCTTCAGCCACCTGTTGTGCCAGCTCACGGGTAGGCGCCAGACACAGAACCTGTGGCGAATTAAAATCAGCCTGGGTGCGGCTCAGCAGTGGCAGTGCGAAGGCAGCGGTTTTACCGGTACCGGTCTGAGCCATGCCCAGAACGTCTTTGCCTTCCAGCAGTGGGGGAATACTTTCGGCCTGAATCGGAGACGGAGCTTCGTAGCCCAGCTCTTCCAGAGTACGAAGAATAGAAAAAGGTAAACCCAGGCTCGCAAAGCCTGTAGGAGTAGAATCGGTCATATTGTACCTGTGTAGTAGAGGAAGGGCTTGGCCGTTCTGGTTCGCACTCTACTGCTCACACGGCTAGGCCCGACTCGTCGGTTTTCTTAAGGGGGGCGTACTATATAGGAAACCCTGCCCGCTCGCCTTAATTATTTTGTCCCGGTGTAACAATTGTCTGGTTGTAAAGGGAGCAATTGTTCCTCTTCTGCAGCAGCCGGACACAGGTTCAGATGTGGCCACACGTGCCAGTTATCTGCATGCGGCTGAATTTAAAGCCCTTTCAGTGCTGACGGGCGGGCATCTTATTGTGAATAGTGTCAGAATTGACGCTACGCAAGCCGCACAGTTACTGCTAGTCTGGCTTTAGCGCTGATTCAACAGGCTCAGGTGTCAGCAGGCCCAAGATTGGTATCAAGATGTAAAACATGAATATCAAAAACCGTATTCTTCTGTGTGTCATCATTCTGCAGATTGCAGGCTTTACTGCCCTGCTGCTGCATTACAACAGCCGCGCCAGCAACTCCGTTCTGGAGTTCAACCGTCAGCAGATAATGTCAGCCGTTGTGGCCAGTGTTCACCATCTGGATGCAACCGCCGCACAAATGGAGCGCACCGCTCTCGGGCTGGCACGCAGCGGCGAGCATCACCAGCAGCAGCATCACCGTACACATCCGGCAGAGGTCCGCGCTGTCCTGCAAAAATTACTGGTGCGCACCTTTCAGTCATTCGATCAGGCACTGGGTGGCGGCATCTGGTTTGAGCCTTACACCATTGATCCGGATGCCCGCTACTTTGGCCCTTACGCCTACCATAACGGCCAGGATGTTATGGCCACCTGGGATCTGAGCAGCGAGCGTTACGATTACCTTAACCAACCCTGGTACAGACTGGCGATTCCTGCCGACTGGCCGCGCGATCAGCCACGTAATGCCGATCTTTTCTGGAGCCCGCCTTACGTAGATAACGCCGGCACCGAAGCTCTGATCATGACCGTGGATGCGCTGATGTACGACAATCAGCAACAGCTGATCGGCATTGCCACCGTCGACTGGGCTATGGATGAACTGCGTCAGCAGGTACGTGAACTCAAACTGACGCCGGGCACACGCCCTTTTCTGCTGCATCAAAGCAGCGGCCGCTATCTGGTTGGCCCGGAGCAAAACAGCGAATTAAACACCATCGTTAACAACAGCAATCTGCTGAACCTGAAGACCAGTAACGCCAGTGAGCTGCAGGAAAAAGACGGCGAGTACCTGTTTGCCGCCCGCAGTCAGACCGGTCTGGTGCTGGGCGTGCGCATCCCCCATGCCGACCTGGCGCTGGCCGTACAACAACGGCTGGCTGACGGTATGACCATCAACATCGGCATCGCCGTGCTGTTTATTTCTATTATGGCGCTGGTACTGGAAGTGCTGTTCCGTCCGTTCGAACAGATTCTGAACCGCCTGCAAAG
>NZ_DDCJ01000099.1:572-7359 GCF_002335285.1 Thalassolituus sp. UBA2009 | reverse complement strand
ATGCCGACAACGAATTCACACCAATCGTTAACGCCTTTAACACCCTGGTCGGCCAGGTTGATCAGTTCACCCGCCGTCTGTCAGACAGCAACAATCAGCTGCAGGCAGAGCAACAGCGGGTTGAAGAGCTGAACACCACCCTCGAATCCAAAGTAGAAGAACGCACGCGCGAACTGGAACAGAAAAATGCCGAGGCCAATGAATCGCTGCGTAAACTGAAGCTGACACAGCAACAGCTGGTGAATCTGGAAAAACACGCGGCGCTGGGCGAAGTTGTCGCCGGTCTGGCGCATGAAATCAACACCCCGCTGGGTATCAGTGTTACTGCGGTCAGCGCACTGGAAGACCAGCTGAAAGAAATTGCCCAGCAGTTCCGCAACGGACAACTGAATAAAGCAACCTTTGATGATTTTATTCAGTTCTCGGAAGAAGGCGTGCAGATTACCGCCGATAACCTGCGTCGCGCCGCCGATCTGGTGGCACGCTTCAAACAGGTGGCCGTCGACCAGTCGAGCGAACAGCGGCGGGATTTTGAGCTGGGCGATTATCTGCAGAGCATCATTGTTTCTCTGCGGCCGAATTATAAATACCGCCCGATTGATGTCAGTGTTGAATGCCCACAGCGAATTTTTATCAGCGGTTATCCCGGTGCTGTGGCGCAGATATTCACCAATCTGATGATGAACTCACTGACCCACGCGTTTGATGACAACAGCTCAGAGCGTGGCCAGATTCATATAGAAGCACAGCAGCGCGATCAGCAGGTAGAAATCACCTTCAGTGATAATGGCCGCGGTATGGATGAAGACACCCTGAAGCAATTGTTTGATCCGTTCTTTACCACCAAGCGCAATCAGGGCGGCAGCGGTATAGGTGCCTATATTATTCAGGATCTGGTCAGCCACCAGCTGCATGGCTCGCTCGAAGTCAGCAGTGCTCCCGGACAGGGTACACGCTTTGTTATCCGCTTCCCGCTGAGCCGGCAGAGCGCCGACTGAGCAGAGCGCTGATTGCCGCCCGGCAGCGGATGCGTATAATCGCCACTCCAATTCACGAGGAGTGCTTAACTGTGCTGAAAGTAAACGAATATTTTGATGGCAAGGTAAAGTCTATTGCCCTGCAAACCGCGACTCTGCCAGCGACTGTTGGCGCAATGGAAGCCGGTGAATACGAATTCGGCACCAGCCAGAAAGAAGTGATGACTGTCGTTTCCGGCAGCATGGACGTACTGCTGCCAGGCGCCAGCGAATGGCAGACCTTCGCTCAGGGCGAATCTTTCGAAGTGCCGGCCAACGTTAAATTCCAGGTAAAAATGGCGACTCAGACCGCCTATTTCTGTACCTACGAATAAGCGCCTGGCACGCAAGCGGCCAGCCCTGCTGGCCGCTTCAGTGCTGTAACAACAGTGCCAGTTCAGCCAGCGGCAATGGCCGGCTGAAATAAAACCCCTGATAGGTTTCACAACCGTTACTGCGTAAAAACTCCAGCTGCGGTGCCGTTTCCACCCCTTCTGCCAGAATCTGCAAACCCAGCCCGCGCGCCATATTAATAATGGTGCTGGTGATCACCCGCCCTTCTTCTTCACGCTCAACACTGTTAATAAAACTGCGGTCAATTTTCAGTTTATCGACCCGATAACGGTGCAGATACGCCAGCGACGAATAGCCGGTGCCGAAGTCATCCACCGCCAGCATCACCCCCAGCGCTTTCAGCCCGGCAATGGTCGACAGCACCTGCGCGGTCGGTTCCAGCAAAGCCCCTTCGGTGATTTCCAGCTCCAGCCAGCTGGGATCAAGCTGATAGATATCCAGCAAGGCTTTAAGGCGCTCCACCAGTCCACCGGCAACAAAGGTCGGCTGAGTAATGTTGACCGCCAGAATCAGCGGAGCAATCCCCTGCTGCTGCCAGAGAGCAAGCTGCCGGCAGGCTTTATTCAGCACCCAGCTGTCCAGTTCCGGCATCAGGCCGTTGTCTTCCGCCACCGGCAGAAAACGTCCCGGCTGAATCATGCCTTCCTGTTCGTGCTGCCAGCGGATTAAGGCTTCAACACCGGTCACCCGGCCGCTGCGGATACAGACCTGTGGCTGATAATGCAGCTGCAGCTCGTCATCGCGCTGTAACGCATGACGCAGTTCATTACCCAGCTCCAGCCGGTCAGTCGCCGCCTGAGTCAGGTCATTGGTATAAAACTGATAATGGTTACGGCCTTTGCTCTTGGCCTGGTACATCGCCACATCGGCATTACTGATCAGCTGGGTAACATCACGGCCATGATCGGGAAACAGCGTGATACCCAGGCTGGCGCCGATAAACAGTTCGCGGCCGATACCGACGTCAAAAGCACTGGCGAATAACTGCTGAATAATCTCAGCCACGCGTCTGACCTGATCCTCGCTGACGATATTTTCCAGCACCACCACAAACTCATCACCGCCCTGCCGTACCACGGTATCAGAGTCACGCAGGCGTTCACGCAAGCGCCGGGCACACTCCTGCAGCAGACGGTCGCCGGCCGGATGGCCAAGGCTGTCATTGATGTGTTTGAAATGATCCAGATCGATGGTGATCACCGCGACTTTACGCCGTTTCTGAGTTGCCAGGTCAATGGCAGTCTGCAGCTTAACCAGCAGCGAGCTGCGGTTGGGCAGGCCGGTGAGTGAATCGTAATGGGCCAGATAATCCAGTTGCTGCTCAGATTCTTTCTGACGTGAAATATCGGCAAACACCGCCACATAATGGCTGATTGCCTGACGCTCATCACGGACACTGGTTACCGTTAAAAACTGCGGAAACACCTCGCCGTTCTTACGCCGGTTCCACACCTCGTCACGCCAGAATCCCTTTTCCTGCACTTCACGGCGGATATCCTGCAGAACGTTACGCTGTCGCCGCTCGGGGTTGAGCATATCCACAGACCGGCCACGAACTTCCTCTTCACTGTAACCGGTAATGGTGCTGAAGGCCGGATTGACCGCTTCAATCAGACCATCCGGATTGGTAATCACCACCCCTTCCATGGTGGATTCAAATACCCGCGCCGACTGCTGCAGCCGCTGCTCACGGGCATGAGCCTCGGTAATATCCTGCACGGTACCGACCCGTGCCACAGCAATGCCGTTTTCGTTTACCAGAATTTCGCCGATGCCGTGAATCACTTTGACCAGCCCTGACGGCGTGCAGATGCGATAAGTCATATCAGAGGGTTGCAGCGTTTTCAGGCTGTGCTGCAACGTGCTGATAACCCGGTCCTTATCTTCCGGATGCAGGTAGGCAATGTAATGTTCAAGGCTGACCTGAGTGATCTGTGGGCTGAGCTCAAAAATTTCGCCCGCCTGAGGGGTAAAGGTGATGCAGTTGTTGAGTACGTCATCGTACCAGCTGCCGATTCTGGCCAGACGTTCAGTCTGCAGCAATGAACGCTCACGCTGCTCAAGATGGTTCATAACCGCCAGACGGTCGACCACCAGAAAGCAAAGCTGGGTAAAGGTTGAAAGCAGCGAGCGCTCACCTTCACCCGGTACCGGCGTGGCAGCATTAAAGCCCAGCAACATACAGCCAGCGGCATTATGACCGCCGGTAACCGGCAACAGCAGCACCTGATCACAAGCCATCGCCTGCAGCACCAGGCGTTCATCCTCACCCGGCGCTTGCGCTGCTGACAGCAACCGTGGCTGCTGGCCATTAACCAGCCCACACCATTGCTCCCGCTGCGCGACAAGCCCGTGTAATTTTCCTGTACTGGCTTCATCCTGACTGGCCAGAATGCACAGCGGCTGCGTATGAACACCTTGCGGGCATAACAACAGAGCAATCTGAGAAGCCTGTAAATGGGCAGCAATCCGCTGTAAAGAGGATTGCAGATCGGCGCTTAAGGTAGCGGAGCGACTGTGTAAAAAACGCTGCGCACTGCTTTCCAGCAACGACTCCAGCCGTGCACTGACAACCAGGGCCGGTTTCTGTAACCCGTTATCAGGCGCTTTGCCGCTGATCAGATCTTTCCAGATCTGACTCCAGTGGTCCTGCCGGTCGGCAGAAAATGACATACCAGTCATGCAACTACTCCAGAACTGGAAAACGGCTACTGCCGGTGGATATTAGAAAGCACGTAAGCGTGCAATGTGATGCGATCAGAATCACTCATAGCCTGAAACTGCAGCCCAACGCCGACGCCGCCGGTTTCTTTTGTAATCGCGCGGACAATAGCGTCGAGCTTAATAATGCGTTCAATACCACTGACCGCCACCTGCGCCGTGAGCTGAACATTTTCACCAACCTCGACCGGCAGCATCTTTGCTTCCAGACGCGCACCACCCAGGCTCAGGTCTTTAATCATGGCTGAACATTTCTGCGCGAAGTTATCGCCGTAATGTACCGACGTAATCAGCGCGACCTTGGCCCGGACCGAGCTGCGTACTTCACCCAGCACCAGAGAAGATGGCATTGCCAGATGCAGGTGCGGATAAGGTGCACGGGAAATATGCGTAATTTCGGTACGGAAGGCACAGGCACAATTCATTTGCGTGGCAAATAAACGCACAGCCAGTGGTGCTCCGAGCTTAAGCACCATGGGTGAGCCATTAACAAGTGGTGTGGTAACAACAATGCTTTGTCCGGCGCGATAGCCAATAAGAACGGACCTGTCACGTTCCGTGGTATAGCCCTCAAAATCCAGCTGCAACGGCTGGCCCGGCGTCAGCCGCAGATCCTCAAATCGTGTATTTTTTTCTTCCATGCCCGGTACATCTGGCCAAAGTGGTTATTGATACTTTAGTGTAGACCAGAAAAATGCCTGACAAAGTGTCCAAGCGTTTTGCAGCACTTGCAGGCTGCGCGACCACCGCTCATCATGTCGATGGTCACACCACAAACTGATGGGAATGGCCCCTTTTAACAGCATTCTGAGGTAGCCTGTGTTTGATAAATCCGACCTGCTCCGCCTGGTCACCATGACCATGCCCTTTGGCAAATATCAGGGGCGGGTGCTGATCGATATTCCCGAAGAATACCTGTTGTGGCTGAATAACAAGGGCATGCCGGCCGGCCAGCTGGGCATGCTGCTGGCATTAGCACTGGAAATTAAAATCAACGGTCTGGAAGATATTCTCAAACCGTTACGCGGCCAGTCAGCGACTGTACTGGTCAACCCTGCTTCCGACACTCTGCACTGACGACACACGCTATGAAAACGCTGGGCCTGCTGGAAACCGATACCCTCTACCCCGATTTGCTGGACGAATACCGTTCGTACGGCAATATGTTCACGCAATTTTTTTCCCGTCTGGGCATCCCCCTCGAATACCGCTTTTATCAGGTACAACAAGGGGAATTACCGCAGGATATTAAAGAATGCGACGCTTACCTGATTACCGGCTCCAAAGCCGGTGTCTATGACGACCTGCCGTGGATTGCACCGCTGCAGGACTGGATCAGGCAGGCCTACGCCCAGCACAGTAAAATGATTGGTATCTGCTTTGGTCACCAGCTGCTGGCGCACACCCTCGGCGGTTATGCTGCGCGCAGCGATAAAGGCTGGGGCATCGGCGTGCACACCACCCGTATTGAACACCGCCCGAGCTGGCTCAACGATGACCTGTCGCATTTACGTCTGATATACAGCCACCGTGATCAGGTACTGACCCTGCCGCCTGAAGCACGGCGTCTGGCCAGCAGTGAATTCTGCGAAAATGCGGCGTTTTATATTGACCAGCGGGTGCTGACCTTTCAGGGGCACCCTGAATTTACCGTGGATTACACCCAGAAATTACTGCCACGGCGGGAAAACTGCATCGGCCCGGATCTGTTCCGCGAAGGGATGAATACCCTCGCCCAACCTACCGATGCCGATAGCGTTGGACGCTGGCTGGCAGAATTTATCCGCCTATAAATTTATTCGCCGTTAAAAAAAGCCTGAAAAATATCTGCTGGCCAGAACAGCCATCAGAGAAACTTACGCACATACCAGCAGCTGGCCTGAATGTCATACCCCTGCCCCTTTGCCCAGGCCAGCCCTTCTTTTACCAGCTCTTCAGCCAGACCTTTACCGCGCAGACGGAAAGGCACATAGGTGTGGGTAAAATCAATCTGTTTGCCTTCAACCACATAGTCCAGCACACATTCGTGGCCGTCCTGTTCAATAATAAAACGCTGCTGTTCTGCCTGATGAATAACCATACAACCTCCGCCTATCAATAACCCGGCTTTAAATCTCCTGATCCTGAAATACCTGTCAGTACATTCGGATCAGTGAATACGATGCGCCTGTAACTCCAGCTTTGCCACCCGCCGGCCAATCAGCGTCAGCAGGCCCTGATAACGTTCATCACCGGTAGAAGAAAATTCGAAACGGTAAGTCCTTACCAACCGCCAGCCGCCGGGCTGACTGCGGCCCTCGCCTTTTACCAGCTGCAAAGACGGAATGCGGCGGATGCGTATCCGCTCCAGCACCAGGGTATCGTCCAGCAGCTGTACATCTTCCTGCTGACAATGACGACGCACCGACTGCAGCGCCAGAAGCCGCGCCTGCTGTTGCCGGTTCCAGAAAAGATACGCCAGCGCTACGCAGGCAAAAAAGAAAATCCAGCCAAGCATCATAATGTCCGCCTTTAATTCCGCCCTTGCGGACATAAATTACCGATGGGCAGAATATGGAGGCAAAGCGGGCAAATTAAAAGCCCGGATCAGCACCACTGTTGTCCCACGGCTTGGAATGAGATCGTGTCACTCCAGGCTGCAGCTTCATCGATTATTGTTTTTCAATTTGAAACGCCTTTCCGGGGCTCCGCCCCTG
>NZ_DDCJ01000099.1:0-196 GCF_002335285.1 Thalassolituus sp. UBA2009 | reverse complement strand
CTGGCGCCGCACGATCGCCGGTTACAGTAACCCGCTCAGCCGTATTTCATAGGAAACCGTGTTTGAGACATGATATTTAAAAGAATGCGTTTGATTTGAAAAACGGCATTGCGGTGACGGTTTTCTGCGCCTCTGGGGCCGCTGCAGAAACCGCTGATATGTCTGGTCTGTCCGCAGGGATGCGGACAAGCGGCTC
>NZ_DDCJ01000132.1:9236-11052 GCF_002335285.1 Thalassolituus sp. UBA2009 | reverse complement strand
CGAAGCAGGTAATACCGCGGCCATGCCGGTGCGCCGGGTTTTGTTTCATTCACAGGTTGGCCTGAGTTTTTATCGCCGGGAAAATTTACACGGAGAGCCTGATGCACCCCTTACTGCTTGATGTTACCGAACGCATCCGCCAGCGCAGCAAAGCCACCCGCGCTGCTTATCTGGCACAAACAGAACTGGCCGTTGCTCAAGGGCCTGTGCGCGAACAGCTGAGCTGTACCAATCTGGCCCATGATTATGCGGCGTCCTCAGATACTGAAAAACTGATCCTGAAGCAGAATCACCGTGCCGCCAATATTGCCATCATCAGTGCGTATAACGATGTGCTGTCGGCCCATGCGCCATATCGCGATTACCCGCAGCAACTGAAAAAAGCACTCGCGGCCTGTGGTCATGTCGGACAGATGGCCGGTGGCGTGCCGGCGATGTGTGATGGTGTCACTCAGGGGCAAACAGGGATGGAATTGTCGTTATTCAGCCGTGATGTGATTGCGCTGAGTACGGCGGTGGCAATGTCGCATCAGGTGTTCGACGGCATGCTGCTGCTCGGCATCTGCGACAAAATTGTGCCGGGGTTATTGATGGCTGCTCTGCGCTTTGGTCATCTGCCGGCGGTGTTTGTACCGGCAGGCCCCATGCCCAGCGGTATCAGTAACAACGATAAAGCCAAAGTCCGGCAGGCCTATGCCGCCGGAGAAATTGGCCGCGATGAGCTGCTGTACAGCGAGATGGCCTCGTATCACAGTGCCGGCACCTGCACCTTTTATGGCACCGCCAATTCCAATCAGATGCTGATGGAAATCATGGGCCTGCAGTTACCGGGGTCTTCGTTTATTAATCCGAATGATCCGTTGCGCGCGCCATTAACCGCCGCCGCGGCCCAGCGTGTCAGCGAGCTTACTGCTCTGGCGCCAGACTTTATGCCACTGGGGCAGATGGTGGATGAGCGCACGCTGGTGAATGCCATGGTGGGGCTGCTGGCGACCGGTGGTTCGACCAATCACAGCATTCACTTACCGGCGATCGGACGTATGGCCGGTATTCTGATCGACTGGCAGGATATGGCCGATCTGTCGGATGTTGTACCGCTGCTGACGCGGGTTTATCCCAATGGCAAGGCCGATATCAACGCCTTTCAGCAAAGTGGTGGCATGGCCTATTTAATGCGCGAACTGGCTTCCGCCGGGCTGCTGCATACCGATGTTAAAACCATTATGGGCAATGGCCTGGAGCCGTATTTCAAAGAACCGTATCTGAATTCAGAGGGCACGCTGAGCTGGCGCCCGGCGGTGGCCGAGAGTCTCGATTTATCGGTGCTGGCACCTGCCCATGCGCCTTTTATGCGTGAAGGCGGCATGAAATTGCTGCAGGGCAATCTGGGCCGGGCGATCATGAAAGTGTCGGCGGTGCCGGATGACCGCTGGCAGGTAGAAGCTCCGGTGCGGGTATTTACGACCCAGGACGCGGTACTTAACGCATACCGCAATGGTGAACTCAACTGCGATGTGGTGGTGGTACTGAAATATCAGGGGCCAAAAGCCAATGGCATGCCGGAGCTGCATCAGCTGACACCGGCACTGACCAATCTGCAGGAGGCTGGCTACCGTGTGGCGCTGGTGACCGATGGGCGCTTATCCGGTGCTTCCGGCAAGGTCCCGGCGGCAATTCATGTCTGCCCGGAAGCTTATGCCGGCGGCTGGCTGGATCGGGTTCAGGATGGTGATGTGATTCGCCTCGACGGCCATCATGGTGAACTGACGGTGCTGGCCGAAGGTTTTGCTCAGCGTCCGGCCCATGAGCCGCCCGT
>NZ_DDCJ01000132.1:3313-8937 GCF_002335285.1 Thalassolituus sp. UBA2009 | reverse complement strand
CAGGACACTCGTCCGAGTATTCAGGGTACGTTTAAGGAGAATCGTGATGTGGGATTTATGGTTGGACCGCGCCAAGCCTCTGGTGCCTGTTATGGTGATTGAAGATCCGGAAGACGCGGTGCCGATGGCGCAGGCGCTGGTGCAGGGCGGTGTGCGTCTGCTGGAAATTACCCTGCGTACCCGCCATGGACTGGAAGCCATCACGCGGATAAAGCATGAAGTTCCCGGAGCTATTGTCGGCGTGGGCACCGTAACCAGTGCACAGCAGATGGAAGATGCACTGAACCGGGGCGCCGAGTTCGTTGTCAGTCCGGGCATTTCGCCGGAGTTGCTGGAATGTGCCCGTCGCTGGGGAGGCCCTTATCTGCCCGGTGTGGCAACCCCGAGCGAAGTGTTGCAGGCGCGGGCTGCGGGCTTTAAATATCAGAAGTTTTTTCCGGCCGCCGCTGCCGGAGGCATCGAGATGCTGAAAGCCTTTTCAGGCCCCTTTGCCGATGTGAAATTCTGCCCGACCGGCGGTATTGGGCAGAAAAATTATCAGGATTATCTGGCACTGAATAATGTTTTTGCGGTGGGCGGCAGCTGGCTGACACCGGCAGAGGCCGTCTCGGCACGAAACTGGCAAGCCATTACCACCATGGCCATTGCCGGATAACTGAGAACCTATGGATGACCCAATACTGAGCGGTTTTAAACAACGCCTGGAACGTATTTATTCTGAGCGGAATGACCTGCAGGAGCTGGCGCAGAATATTCTGCGTCTGTGCCAGCAGTTTTCTGACAATGCAGCCCGGCAGGAAAGTGCAGTCAGGGCGGAACGCTGGTCGGAACAGGACGTTATTCTGATCACCTACGGCCACAGTATTCAGCACAGTGGTGAGATTCCGCTGCAGACACTGGGCGATTTTTTACGCGCTCATTTGCAGGACACGGTTAATAATGTGCATATCCTGCCGTTTTTTCCCTACAGTTCGGACGATGGTTTTTCGGTAATTGATTACCGTCAGGTCAATCCCGACTGGGGCAGCTGGGAGGATATCAGTGCCATCGCCAGAGATTTTGATCTGATGATGGATCTGGTGATCAATCATTGTTCGCGTGAGAATTTATGGTTTGTAGATTACATCGCCAACCGCGAGCCCTACAGTGATTATTTTATTGAAACAGATCCCGCAACCGATGTTTCGGCGGTCACCCGTCCGCGTAATACACCATTATTAACCCCGGTTCATACCCACCGTGGCGTACGTCATGTCTGGGCTACTTTCAGTGAAGATCAGATCGATCTAAATTTTGAAAATCCCGCCGTTTTACTCGAATTTATTCAGATATTACTGTTGTATGTGGAGCGTGGTGCGCGCTTTATTCGTCTGGATGCCATTGCTTTTTTATGGAAAAAAATCGGCACCCGCTGTGTGCATCTGCCGCAGACCCATGAGGTGGTAAAACTGCTGCGTGATGTGCTCGATTATGCCGCACCGGAAGTGGTTTTAATCACCGAAACCAATGTGCCGGTCGCTGAAAATCTGAGTTATTTCGGTCAGTCCGATGAAGCGCATATGGTTTATCAGTTCGGCCTGCCACCGTTGGTTCTGCATGCCCTGAACCGCGGTAATGCCAGCTTTCTGACTGATTGGGCGGATAAAATACCGCCACTGCCGCCGGGCTGTACTTATCTGAATTTTACCGCTTCCCATGATGGGATCGGAGTGCGCCCGGTGGAAGGGATTTTACCTGAACGTGAAGTGCAGGACCTGATTGATTCCATGCACCGTTTTGGTGGCTTTGTCAGTATGAAAGCCAACCCCGATGGCAGTCAGAGCCCTTATGAAATCAATATCAGCTTGTTTGATGCCTGCATGGGCACACGGCGTGGCAGCGATCATTTTCAGGTGCAGCGTTTCCTTTGTTCGCAGGCCATTATGCTGGCCCTGAGGGGAATTCCGGCGTTGTACATTCACAGTCTGGTCGCCACTCCGAACGACCTGGATCATGTTGAACAAACCGGCCGCACACGTTCCATTAACCGTAAAATCTGGGATAAACATGAACTGGAATGCCTGCTGAATAATCCGGTGACACCCCAGGCGGAAGTCTTTACGGAATTACGCCGTATAATCAGAATACGCCGTGATCAGAAGGCTTTTCACCCGGATGCCAGGCAGGACATTGTACGGATTAATTCCGATTTATTTATTGTTAAGCGCACCAGCGTGGATAACAGTCAGACACTGTATGCGCTGTCAAATGTGACGGAGCGTATTCTGCAGCTGCCATTGGCCAGTCTGGGCTTTTTACCCGGTGGACTGACCGATCTTCTGAGTCATCATGAGGCGGATATTGCCGCAACGGAGATATTAACCCTGGCGCCGTATCAGACGGTATGGCTGACGCAGAGTCTGTAAGGGGAATACATCAGCGGCTGAGGCCGCCGATCATCAGGCGGAGAATCTCGTGCCGCCAGGGCTCTATTTGCTCATCGCTGAAGTCATTAAGCGCGACATGTTTAACCGTTTCCATCAGCATAGCGGTGACCAGTTGTGCGGCGATGGCGGTATTCATTTCGCTGCGCAGAAAGGCTTTGCTGATACCGTTTTGCAGATAGTAGGCGGTAAATTCAGCGAATAATTCCTGAATGCGGTTTACCGCATCACTGATGTCGGCATCCACCCCATAGGATTCATAAAAAGCGATGCGTGCCAGTTGCGGCCGTTCGCGGAAAATAGCAATTAACCGGTCAGCAATACGCTCCAGTTGCTGCTGATATTCAGCCAGCGAGTTGGTGTTGGGTGGGTCCTGCTGCACGACGGTCGACATCTCACTCAGCAGCAGATTCAGAATTTCGTTAAAAATATCCCGTTTGTTTTTGTAGTAGCGGTAAACCGTGCCATGACCAATACCCAGGCGGGTGGCGATATCGGCAATGCCACTGGCATGGAAGCCTTTTTCAGCAAAAATATCGATGGCTGCATCCAGAATATCCTGGCGGCGGCGGGCAATTTTTTCAGGTGACGCGATATTAGCCATAACTATCCAACGGTTTACCACAGGCGGTGACTGCGGTGTAAAAACGGAAAGGGACGTCATTTTTGAGGGCATCATCGCATATTGTCAAATACAGAGGTCGGTGTTTTTTTTGATAGCAAAGAATTCTTAACCCTTATAGGGCTGCCTGTGTATATTGTTGTATATGTCTTGTATAGGTATTGGTCTGCGGACACAGGAGAAGTGATATGACTACGTCAGAACTTAAAAAAGCACTGCGTCAGGGGGGAGTGGATGTCAATATCCTCACCAATGAGGGCGATCTCTATCTGGTACAGGTGGACTATATGGGGCGTCTTAGCCTGCTGATGGAAGATGGCATGCCGGTACGTTTCCGCGGCTTATCGGAGTGTTCCGGAAAGCTGGCCAGCCTGGGTGTACGCAAAGGTTTTATGGTACAGCAGTTACCCTACGACGAGATGATCAATAACGCAGAGCGCCCCCAGGCTGACCGCCTGCCGATGTATTTTCACTGATACATGTTAATTAATGGCAGGCCGCCGGCAGACAATCACTGACCCCGTCAGTGATTGTCTTCTTCGACAGCTTCATAGATGCGGTCGAGAATATCGGGTACGGCTGAGATTACCCGGTTCCAGCTGGGAATAAAGGGCGTTTCCATCGGGTTGGCGAGGAAATGTTCACCGGCAGCCATAATATTTTCGGCAAACAGTTCCACCGCTTTTTCTTCGGCATGGCGATCGAGTGTTAAACCATTCATCCGCGCGTCGTTGTAATAGGTTTCAACAAAATCCAGCGCAATGCGGAAGTAGGTGGCTTTAATTGAGCGGAAGGTTTCGGTGGTAAAAATTTCTCCCTGAGTGGCCAGCTTACGGAAAATGGCTTTGCAGATGTCGGTGCTCATTTTCGACAGTCCCCGGCTGGCGTCTTCTTCCGACAGAGGCTGGTGTTTATGGTCATACACATCGGCAATATCGACCTGGCAGATGCGATTGGTTGAATAGTTCCGCTTCATTTCTGACAACACGCCGATTTCCAGCCCCCAGTCGGAGGGAATGCGGATATCGTTCAGCACATCGGTACGCATGGAAAATTCACCCGACAGCGGATAGCGGAAGCTGTCGAGATATTCCAGATAATCGAGAGAGCCATAGACTTTTTTCAGTGCGCGGATTAACGGCGTTACCAGTAAACGGCTGACCCGGCCGTTGAGTTTCTGTGCAGCCACGCGGGCATAAAAACCTTTGGCAAATTCATAGTTAAATGCCGGATTGGCCACCGGATAAATCAGCCGGGCCAGCATACTGCGCTCGTAAGTCACAATATCGCAATCGTGCAGGGCTACGGCTTCGGCGCGCCCGGAAGCCAGTACATAGCCATAGCAGTACCAGACGTTACGGCCTTTACCCATTTCTTTCGGCGCCAGACCTTCGTTCTGCAGCAACTCATCAATTTTGCGCAGGCGCGGGCCATCGTTCCATAAAATGCGATGATGCTGCGGCAGGCGCGAGAAAAACTCCCGGGCATGGGCATATTCTTTTTCATCGGCGCGATCAAGGCCAATCACGATTTCGTTAAGGTAGGGGACTTTGGCAACGTCGTTAATAATGTTGTCCAGTGCCGGGCCGCTGAGTTCGGAGTAGAGAGAGGGCAGCACCAGCGACATGGGCCTGATACGTGAAAAACTGATGAGTTCTTTTTCTAATTCGTCCAGCGGACGGTCAACCAGATTATGCAGAGTGGTAATAATGCCGTTCTGATAAAAATCAGCCACTATGAGCCTCCTTGAACAGGTCATCTAACAGGGAAAGTAAGGTTTCATTCCAGCCCGCCGGTCCGGCTTTACTGGCAATCCGCAGCTGTGGGTGCTGCAGTTCGAGGGTGTTTTTTATACCGGGAATCACAATGGCGTAGTCGGCGGCGCTGAGCATGGCGCGGTCATTTTCGCCATCACCCAGGGCGATAACTTTCACCGGCTGTTGCCATAACGCTTCGTAATGATGACGGCAGAACTCCAGACCGTGGGCCTTATCGTTAGGCCCCATCACATGATGAAAACGGCCGCCACTGAGCAAACGCAAGTTGTGGCTGCTCAGAGCCAGACGAAATTCTGCGAGCTGCTCATCGCTGCCAGTCCAGACCAGAGGCTCGGACGCGCTGCGCTGTTTTGCCAGGTGAGCGTCTTCTACCGATAAACCGGTTAATGCCGCTACTTCGGTGGCGGTCATATCGTTAAAACCACGGAACTGAAAACCCTGCTGACGCAGACTGTGCAGCACTTTCAGTATGGCCAGATAACTGCTGTGCAGAATCTCGCTGTTGTAGCCATTACCGTTGCTTTTCGGAATAAAAATCGCACCGCCGTTTTCGCAAACAAAGGGATCGTGATTGTCCAGCGTTTCTCTCAGAAGCAGCATTTCGGCAAAGGTTTTACTGCTGTTAAATACGCAGGGAATATTCAGGCTGTGCAGTTTTTTTAAGGCTTTTTCCGCCGCCTGTGCGCTGTAGCTGTGATGGTCGAGCAAACAGCCATCAAGATCGGTGACCACAACCAAAGGCAGTTCCGGTGGAGTCTTGTACGGATGTGTGGATGTATTCATGGCTTATCCACCTCCGGG
>NZ_DDCJ01000132.1:0-3048 GCF_002335285.1 Thalassolituus sp. UBA2009 | reverse complement strand
GGCAGCTCGCGTAATGCGTTCTCGGTCAGACGCTGATAGTGCTGAATAAAGCGTATCAGCCCGGCCTCGCTGAGGCTGCGGTCGGTGGTTTTGCTCAGACTGATTTTGTTTTGCGACAGAGCTGCTGATTGTTTGCGGTTACTTTCTTCCTGTTCGCGGCGCCACTGGTGTACGGCTTTCATGTCGGGGACTTTCAGCATCAGCAGGCGGTCGATCTGGGCGAACCATTCGGCATAGCTACCGGCCAGTTGCTGATTGACCCAGCGCCGCCATTGGCCGTCGCTGTCGTCGCTGGCTTCAAGGCCGTTGACCGGCTCCTGCAGGTCTTCTTCTGCAACCGGCAGACAGCCTACACACCAACCTTCAAACAGGATCAGATCGACCGGGCCCGTCACTTTATGCCAATAATTATCCGGCAGGCGGTCATCCTGAATTTTATCGAAGACCGGAATCATTAAACGTTCACCTTCGTTCAGCTTGCGCAGCTGACGGGTCAGTAACATGCCCAGTGCCACATCATGGGTGCCGGGCACGCCACGGGTGGTCAGCAGCGGGTGAATATTCAGTGCCAGCTGGCTGCGTTCGGAGTGCGTCAGGTAGAGATCATCAATGGACAGCACAACGGTGTTCCAGCCCAGAGCTTTGCGGTATACCAGTGCCAGGGCTTTACACAGGGTGGATTTCCCCGATCCCTGGCCACCATGAATACCAATAACCGGCACTTCTGTTGGCAGACGACCTTTTTCGCTTGCCAGCCAAGCGGCAAGCGGCGCCCAGACATCCGGCCACTGGCTCAGCCAGGCGGCAGGAAAGTCCTGCAACTCTGTTTCGCCAGCGCTGCGTAATTGTTCCAGCAGTTGTGGATCGCTGCTGAGTGATTGTGGCCAGAGTGTTGGTTGAAAATTCATATCGATACCTGTTATCTGTCCCGGTTAAATTAATGGTAGAGCAGATACCTGAATGAGACAGAGCAGGCACTGTGCCAGATAAGATTTTTCGCCTGATTTTACTGACCCAGAGCACTGCTTTTATGTGCTCTGGTGAACCCGAACAGAGGTAGAATGGGCTGTATAAGCTCAGAAGTGCACGGCAGGCGGTCTGCACGGGCAGGCGTTGATGACGGGATGTCGATGGATACCCTGAAATTTATGTTGGTGCCTTGTTTTGGTGCGTTTTATGCTGGTGTTTTTCATGCGCCCCATGGTGGTGCAATAATGCAGTGGTGCGATAATGCATCGTCTGGCCTGGCAATGCATTGGCGCATTGTTCTGTTCGATTAATTTGGGGAGATTTTCATGCAGCCACGGGTTGCCTATCAGGGCACTGCCGGCGCTTATTCGCATCTGGCTTGTTGTAAGGTGTTCCCTCACTGGGAGGCGGTTGCCTGCGATGATTTTTTATCGGCGCTGGAGCTGGTGGCTTCCGGTTTTGCCGACCGGGCGATGATTCCGCTGGAAAACTCAACCGCCGGGCGGGTTGAAGAAATTTACCGGTTGATTCCGAAAACCTCGCTGTTTGTTATTGCCGAGCATTTTGAACCGGTCAATCACTGTTTGCTGGCATTACCGGGGGTAAACCTCAGCGATATTGAGGAGGTGGCCTCCCATCCGCAGGCGTTGGCGCAGTGCCATCAGCGCATTGTTAATCTGGGCATGAAAGCGGTGGCCGCGGTTGATACGGCGATGGAAGCGCGTAACCTGAGTCAGGGCAAAAACCGCAAGCGTGGCGCCATTGCCTCGGCGCTGGCGGCCGAACTGTATGGCCTGAACGTGGTGCATGATAATTTTCAGGATGTAATCGGTAATACCACCCGTTTTCTGGTGTTCAGCCGTGAGCAGGAGCATCAGCAGGCTGAGCCCGGTATGGATTACATCACCAGTATTCTGTTTTCAGTGCGCAATATTCCGGCAGCGCTGTATAAAGCCCTGGGCGGCTTCGCCACTAATGGTGTGAACCTGCTGAAGTTAGAAAGCTATATGGATGGCGGCACCATGGAAGCCAGCCATTTTCATGTTGATATTCAGGGGCACCCGCAGCAGCACAATATGATTCTGGCACTGGAAGAGCTGGAATACTTTGCCCGCGAAGTGCGCATATTAGGCAGTTATCCGGCGCACGATTACCGCGTTTAACGCAGATCGTCAGACATAAACCTTCAGCGGATAATCATCCTGTAATTGCAGCACCAGAGCCTGCAGAGGCTGCAGTTGCAGACGGCCATGGTGGAAATCCAGACTCTCCGCTGAGGTTTCTCTTTCATCCTTCTTTTTATTATTCAGCAGACAGGCGGCCAGCGCCTGTGGGTGCAGGCTGGTGGATTGCGTGCGGTTGGAAAAATTCAGCAGTATCAGCAGCCGTTCCGTACGGCCGGCATTTATACCACTGCGCTCATAGGCGAGGACATCCGCTGACGCCTGCAAAAGGCGCAGTTTTCCCTGATGCAGGGCCGGTGTTTTTTTGCGCAGCCAGATCAGTTTTTTATACCAGCTCAGCAGGCTGTGCGGGTCTTGCTGTTGTTGGGTAACGCTGTGCGCAGGGACGGGTTCGTCCGGCAACCAGCTCTGCCCCTGAGTAAAAGTGTTAAGCGGAGCATCCCACATCATCGGCTGGCGGCAGCCATCACGTCCGGGATGCAGTGGCCAGTAACGGATACCCACTGGGTCCTGCAGGTTGCGGCGCTTAACTTTTTGTTCCGGCATACCGGTTTCTTCGCCGTAATATAAAAACGGCGTACCGCGTAAGGTCAGCAACAGAGCGGCGAGTATTTCAAGGCGGGTCTGGGTGAGTTTACCTGCACGGTAACGGCTGGCATGACGGCAAAAATCGTGATTACTTAATGTGTAATTAGGCCAGTTTTCACCGCCTAATAATTCCGTCCATTTTCTGATGATGGCGTGAAAGGCACTGGCTTTAAAGGGGGCACGCAGAAATTCAAAATTAAAGGCCAGATGCAGCTCATCATTCTGACCATAATAACTGGCCGGTAAATCACTGTTGCCGGCATCGGCAAGCATCACTTCACCGACCATCATCCGCTCTGGCCAGGCA
>NZ_DDCJ01000130.1:940-2719 GCF_002335285.1 Thalassolituus sp. UBA2009 | reverse complement strand
CCGCGTACCACTGGCTCTGTTGCAGGAAAACTGGCTCGGCGGGCAGAAGATTATCATGCTGGAACCCCGTCGCCTGGCCGCCCGTAATGCCGCGCGCTTTATGGCGCAGCAGCTGAATGAAGCGGTTGGTGAAACCGTCGGCTACCGCATCCGGCTGGAGCAAAAGGTATCAGCCGCTACCCGGATTGAGGTGGTCACCGAAGGTATTCTTACCCGCATGCTGCAGGATGATCCTGAGCTTAACGGTGTCGGCCTGATTATTTTCGATGAATTCCACGAGCGTAACCTGCATTCCGACCTGGCGCTGGCACTGGCGCATCAGTGTCAGCAGCTGTTGCGGCCGGAGCTGCGGCTGCTGGTTATGTCCGCCACCCTTGATGCCGACAGCCTCGGCGATAAACTGCAGGCGCCGCTGTTGCACAGCCCGGGCCGTGGTTTTGCGGTCAGTCATTTTTACCGGCCTCTGCCAAACAGTAACGTCCGTCTGGCCGAGCACTGCGCCAGCGTTATCCGTGAAGCCCTCAACGCTCATAACAATGGCGATGTGCTGGCGTTTTTACCCGGTGTCGCCGACATCAGCCGCGTGCAGACACTGCTGCAGGAGACGCTGAGCGGAGTACTGCTTGCCCCCCTTCATGGCCAGCTGAGCGACAGTGAACAGAAAACCGCACTGACCCCCGCGCCCGCGGGCATGCGCAAAGTCATTCTGGCCACCAACATTGCCGAAAGCTCGCTGACCATTGATGGCGTGCGCATCGTGGTGGATTCCGGTCTTGAGCGGAGGATGAGCTTCTCTCCGGCCAGTGGCATCAGCCAACTGCAGACCCGTACTATTTCGCAGGCATCCAGTGTCCAGCGTGCAGGCCGCGCCGGACGTCAGGCAGAAGGCTTCTGCTACCGCTTATGGCGCGAAGAAGAACAAAGCCGGCGCGAGCCCCATATCCGCGCCGAAATTCTGGATGCCGATCTGGCGCCGCTGCTGCTGGAATTACTGTACTGGGGCGCGGATCTTAACGATCTGCTATGGCTTACGCCTCCGCCTGCCGCCAGCCTCAATCAGGCCCGGCAGGTGCTGACTCAGCTGGGGATGCTGCAGCCGGATGCGCCGCTGCGCCTGAACGAACATGGTCAGCGCTGCGCCGCCCTCGGCCTCGAGCCACGCTGGGCCCATGCCCTGCTCTGCGCACAACAGCTGGGTATGGCGGCAAAAGCCTGTGAACTGGTTGCCGTGCTGCAGGAATGGCCTCACCAGCAGCGTCACAGCGATGATGCCGAACGTCTGCTGAGTCAGGCGCACCGCCAGCAAGGCTTATGGAATAACCGCGTACGCCCGCTGGCACAGCGCTGGCAGCGACAGCTGCAGGCAACGCCTGCGACTAGCACTCTGGATAGCAGCCCCGCTCTGGATTGCAGTTTAGTCATCGCCCTCGCTTTCCCCGACCGCATCGCGCAGAAACGCAGCACTAATGCCCAGACTTTTCGCCTAAGCGCTGGCAGCGGCGCCGAACTGCAACATAACAGCGATCTGCACAACGCCGATTATCTGGCCATTGCCGATATCAGCGGCGGTCAGNNCCCGCTGGCACAGCGCTGGCAGCGGCAGCTGCAGGCAACCTCTTCGCCCAATACTCCGGATGGCAGCCCCGACCTGGATTGCAGCCCCGCCCTGGATTGCAGTTTAATCATCGCCCTCGCCTTTCCCGACCGCATCGCGCTGAAACGCAGCGCTAATGCCCAAACGTTTCGTTTGAGCGGTGGCAGCGGCGCCGAACTGCAACA
>NZ_DDCJ01000130.1:0-922 GCF_002335285.1 Thalassolituus sp. UBA2009 | reverse complement strand
GGTCAGCCGGATCGTATCCGTCTGGCGGCAACGCTGCACCGTAACAGTCTGGCGTCCTTACAGGAAATCGCCCCACAACTGTTCAGCGAGCGCACCGAGATTGGCTGGAACGACAGCGGCCAGCTGAAAGCCCTGCGCCATCAGTGTCTGGGACAGCTGATCCTGAACAGCAAGCCGCTGCCGGCGCTGTCTGCCGCCGACTGGCAACAGGCCTGGCGTGATTACTTTATGCAGCGTGGCCTGAGCGACCTGCCCTGGCAGGATGACGCCAACACAGTACGCAGCCGCATGGCGCTGGCGGCTCAGTATCTGAATCACAACAGCGCTGAAGCCGAGAAATGGCCGGATGTCAGCGATCAGGGCCTGCTGCAACGGCTGGATGACTGGTTGCTGCCGTTCTGTGACAACGCCCGTAGCCTGCGTGACCTTAACAAAATCGCGCTGGCCGATGCCCTACTCAGTCTGCTCAGCTGGGAACAACAGCAACAGCTCGCGCAGCTCTTGCCGACGCACTGGCAGGTTGCCAGTGGCTCGCGCATTGAACTGCAGTACAGCAATGACCCGAACCGCCAGGACGCCCAGGATCAACCGCCGGTACTGGCCGTAAAACTGCAGGAAATGTTTGGCTACGAGGGCCAGCCCGCCGTTCTTAACGGCCGCCTGCCCTTACTGATTCACCTGCTGTCACCGGCGCGCCGGCCACTGCAGGTCACCCGCGATCTGCCACACTTCTGGCGTAACACCTATGCGGAGGTGCGCAAAGACATGCGTGGCCGCTATCCCAAGCATCCCTGGCCGGAAGACCCGCTCAGCGCCGAAGCCACCGCCCTGACCAAACGCGCGCTGAGCAAGCGGCAATAACAGGGGTTACGGAAGCACCGCCTGAAAACTCTTTAAACGAGAAATAATATAAAAATCAACA
>NZ_DDCJ01000026.1:18512-18695 GCF_002335285.1 Thalassolituus sp. UBA2009 | reverse complement strand
GTTTTTACCGCTGATTACCGTGCCACAGGTATTGCTGATTGGCTGGCTGATGAATACCGCCGGGGTGTAATTGTTCTGCCGTAAATAAAAACGCAGCACTAGGGCCTGTTAACACTAAGTGAATCGGGCCTGCTGAGAGCCAGTTTTTCTCAGAACAAGGTGAGAGGAGTGATATTAGCGGGC
>NZ_DDCJ01000026.1:15843-18135 GCF_002335285.1 Thalassolituus sp. UBA2009 | reverse complement strand
ATTAGTGTTAACAGGCCCTAGCCAGATTAGTGCGGCGTTTTTTAAAAGCAGGTTTTTATACCGGAAGCTTGCTGAAATCCAGAATCATCAACCGTCCCTCAAAGCGGTTCGGCTCAAGGGCAAACCAATGCTCGTAGGTAAAGGCCGCAGGCCAGAGTTTTTCACAACGATTGGTTAACTCATCGAAGGTTGAACGCCCCGGATCGGCCAGAATAATCTGTTTAACGCCGGCTTTTTTTGCGCGTTTAAACAGGCGCAGTAAATCGCTGACCATTTCATCCCAGAAACAGATATCGGCACCGATAATACAATCGAATTTCGCCAGATTCTGACCTTTCATATCGTTAAAGGATGCGTGTAACGGACGCACTTTGGCATCGTTTGCGGCAGCCACCATATCCAGATACGGAAATACGCTGTCATCGACATCCAGACCGGTCACTTTAGCCTGTTGCTGGCTGGCACAATAGACCGCCGCCGGCCCCCAGCCACAGCCAAGCTCCAGTACCCGGGTGTTTTTCGCCAGCGGGTTGCTGCTCAGCCAGTCCATCAAAAGAAAACTGGACGACCAGGTTTTATGGCCGTGGACGCTTGGCTTAGCCACTTTTTTCAGTTTGCGGACCAGAGGGTGTTTCGCGGTAAAAAGGTAAATGCCATAGGCATACTGCATATGATCTTCGGCGAAGATTTCGAGGCGGGGCATGATAGAAAGCGCTTTGACAGACTATGTTGAGCGCCAGTCTACTGGGTTTTTTATCAGCCGCAACAGAATTGAGCTATTGCTACCAATGCTTCTTTGTATAATCCTGTACAGTAATTTGTATAGGTTTTCATGGAGGCTTTATGAATTTATCCGAGTCCAGACCCGTTGTAGTTTCCCGCGGACTGTTTCCCACCGCTCTGCTGCTGGCAGCCAGTGCTCTGTTAACAGGTTGTGCCGGCGTGCAGGTCGATGAGTACGCCGGGCGTGCTCCGGCTGCTTGATCCGCGCACCTTTTTTGACGGCACTATCTGTGCTGACGGGGTGGTGCGTGACCGCTCCGGTAAACAGATCCGCCAGTTTAATGCCCGTATTCTTGCCAGCTGGGAAGATCAGGGCAGTGGTTCTGAAACCGGCACTCTTGATGAAGTTTTTTACTTTTATGATGAACCCGGTGCGGCCGCCGTCGAGGAAACCCGCGTCTGGACGCTGACGCCCAATGGCACCGGCGGTTATCACGCCAGCGCCACGGATGTGCCGCAGCCGACCACCATGAAGCATGCTGGTAACAGCATTCAGATGGCCTATACCCTGCGTTATGGCAAGCCCGGCGATACTCATCGACCTGGATATGGACGACTGGATGTTTCAGGTTGCCGACGGCGTGGTGATTAACGAAACCCGCATGAGCAAATGGGGGATTCATGTGGGTCAGGTGCTGCTGGTGATGCGTAAAGTGCCGGACGGATATCAGTGTTTGAGCGCGCGCGACTGAGACACTGATGAGTTTATCTATTAAATAAATTCAACTTTGTATTAGAAATCATCGTTTTATCTCATGATTGAATTTGGCCAGAATGTGAAAATCATTCAATCATTGAGATATTACGATGACACTTTTTCATACTCTCGGCTTTCCGCGCGTCGGTCAGCAACGCGAACTCAAATGGGCGCTGGAATCGTTCTGGGCCGGTAACAGCACACAGCAAGAACTGCTGGACGTGGCACATACCCAGCGTCTGGCCAACTGGCAACGTCAGCTGCAGGCGGGTGCCGATTTTATTACCGCCGGTGACTTTGCCCTTTACGACCATGTGCTCAATACCAGCTATCTGTTTGGCCACCTGCCCGAGCGCGCGCGCCATGGCGACGATGCGCTGAACCAGCTGTTTCTGGCGGCCCGTGGCCGTACCCCTTGTGGCTGTACCAGCCATGCCAGCGAAATGACCAAATGGTTCGATACCAATTATCACTATCTGGTGCCGGAGTGTCGGGCGGAGGATGAATTCAGCCTGCAGCCGGAATTACTGCTGGAAGAAATCCGCGCGGCGCGTGCGGTGTACCCGAAAGTCAAAGCCGTGGTACTGGGGCCGCTGAGTTATCTGTATCTGGGCAAAAGTCTGGACAACAGCAATCGCCTGAACCTGCTGCCTAAATTACTGCCGCTGTATTCCGAATTATTTGCCCTGTTAAAAGCCGAAGGCATCGACTGGCTGCAACTGGATGAGCCGATTTTAGCCCTCGATTTACCGTCGGACTGGGCGCAGGCGTTTGAACCGGCGTATCACACCCTGCGTAATAATGGCCTGAAT
>NZ_DDCJ01000026.1:7380-15578 GCF_002335285.1 Thalassolituus sp. UBA2009 | reverse complement strand
CAGGGTGTGCATCTGGATCTGGTCAGTGCACCGGAACAGCTGACACCGGCGCTTGATCGTATCGGGCCTTATAAAGTGTTGTCGGTCGGCGTTATTGATGGGCGCAATATCTGGCGTTCCGATTTAAATGCGATCCGTGAATCTTTGCTGGAAGCCAGGCAGCAACTGGGCGAGCGTTTATGGCTGGGCACTTCCTGTTCATTGTTGCATGTGCCCTATGACGCCGCCGGTGAACATCAGCTGCCGGATGGCGTTGGCCAGTGGCTGGCGTTTGCTCAGCAAAAACTGGAAGAGGGCGTATTGCTGCGCAATGCATTAAATAACAGTGATGTGCTCAGTTCTGCCGCCTGGCAGGCACAGGCCGATGCCATTCAGGCGCGCCGTACCTCAACCGCGGTGCATAAAGCCGCGGTAAAACAACGGGCCGCCGATGCTGCAGCGTTCGAGTGGCAGCGCGATTTACCTTTTAACGAGCGCGCGGCATTACAGCAGGAATTACTGCAATTACCGCTGTTCCCGACCACCACTATTGGTTCTTTTCCGCAGACCAGTGGAATCCGCCAGTTACGTCGTCGTTTTAAACAGGGCGAGCTGACGCTGGCAGAATATGAAGATGGTTTAAAAGCCGAAATAGTCCATGCCATCCGGGTGCAGGAACAGATTGGTCTGGATGTTCTGGTGCACGGCGAAGCCGAACGTAACGACATGGTGGAATATTTCGGCGAACAGCTGGAGGGCATTGCAGTATCAGCCAACGGCTGGGTGCAGAGTTATGGTTCGCGTTGCGTTAAACCGCCGATTATTTATGGCGATATTGAACGTCCGCAGCCAATGACCGTGCGCTGGAGTGAATTTGCCCAGAGCCAGACCGATAAGCGCATGAAAGGCATGCTCACCGGTCCGGTCACTATTTTAAAATGGGCATTTGTGCGCGATGACCAGCCCTGGTCAGCTACGGCGTATCAGCTGGCGGCGGTGCTGCGTGACGAAGTGCAGGATCTGGAACGTGCCGGTATCCGTATTATTCAGGTGGATGAACCGGCGCTGCGTGAAGGTCTGCCATTGCGTAAAGCAGCGCATAAACAATACCTGCAATGGGCGGTGAACAGTTTCCGTTTCAGTGTGACCGGTGTGGCTGCAGCCACCCAGATTCATACCCATATGTGTTATGCCGACTTTGACGATATTCTGCCGGCTATTCAGGGCATGGACGCCGATGTTATTACGCTGGAAACCGCGCGCTCGGCCAGTAAATTACTCGCAACCCTTAAAAGCTCGCCGTACAACAATGGCATTGGCCCGGGGGTTTACGATATTCACAGTCCGAATATTCCGGCCACTGACGCGATGCTGACTATTCTGCGTGACTCGCTTGCTGTTGTTGCTGCAGAAAATCTCTGGGTGAACCCGGACTGCGGCCTGAAAACCCGCCGCTGGGAAGAAGTGATTCCGGCGCTGGAAGCCATGGTGGCTGTTGCCGTGCAATTGCGCACTGAGGTTAAGGTGGCCGAGCAGGTCTGAATAAACAGGCTGGCCTGAGCCGGTTAAAGGCCAAAAAAATCAGACGCTTTGGGCAGAGGTGGTGAACGCTACCTCTGCCCTTTTTTTTGCGCGTTACTGCGGGTAATGATTAACCGCAAAACTGAACACCACCTTCACCATAAAAAATACGCAGCACAGCAGAAACCAGGCCGGTATTGGCAGGGCAATCAGCACTAACAGACCGATACACATTAAAAAGGCCCCAAAAAAGGTCTGCAGTTTATGTCCCTGCAGCTGGTTAATAATCAGAGCGGCTGCGATGGTGTATATCCAGGTGAGTAATGCGTATTCAAATGGCGCCCCCAGAAGCCAGGCGATGGCCAGTATGTGCACATGAATCAGAATAAAAATCAGCCGGCCCTTTGGGCGCCCGGCGTAAAAACGGTTAGTGCCGTGGGTAAAGTTAGCGACACAACCGGCGAAAACATCGGCCACCAGAAGCATTCCAGGCACGGTCATCCAGGTAACTCCGGGATGTGTTGGCTGGTACAGGCCAAAATACATGACAGCACTGCCGGCCAGTGCAAACATCAGCGTGGCCACTATTTCGGCGGCTGATTGCTGTTCACCAAATACTTCGTGCAATCCCTGCGGCATCTTTATTATTTTCATTATGTATTCCCTGAGCGGAGTCTGGTCAGTCGCTATCACTGTGTGCTTTTTGTCGAGGCCTGAAATTAGCCGGATTTCCGGGCTGGCTCAATGATTACCCTGAGGAACAGAGTAATCCGCGGGAAAAGCAAATCGGCAGACATCTTCAGCAGGAGTGCTTAGCAGAGGATTGGGCGGAGGACAGGGCGGGATTTGTAGCGGGAAATATTCGGGAAGGAGAGGGGGCGGAGCCTGTTTATCACAATAAACAGGCCCGCAAGGGAATCAGCTGCGCTTACGCTGCTGTTCTTTTAAGGCCAGTTTTTCCTGGCGGCGCTTTTCAATAACGGAGGCCAGATCATTGCCGAGGTGCTCTTCGCCACGTTGTTTGGCTAATTGCATCTGCAGTTCACGCTGACGGAAACGTTCGCGCTGAGCGTCGTCGAATTCGTCATGGCAGTGGTGGCAGCTGACACCGGGCACATAATGCTCGTGTTCTTTGTCGGCTTCGGTAATTGGTCGGCGACAGGCGTGACACTGGTCGTAGTCGCCTTTTTCCAGCTGATGATTCACCGTGACGCGGTTATCGAATACAAAGCATTCGCCTTCCCACAGGGATTCTTCCTGCGGAATTTCTTCCAGATATTTCAGGATACCGCCTTCGAGGTGATACACCTCTTCAAAACCCTGCTCTTTTAAATAAGCGGTGGATTTTTCACAGCGGATGCCGCCGGTGCAGAACATCGCAACCTTTTTGTTTTTTGCCGGGTCGAGATTTTCTTTCACGTATTGCGGAAATTCGCGGAAGGTTTTGGTGCGTGGATCGAGGGCGCCCTTAAAGGTACCGATTTCCACTTCGTAGTCGTTACGGGTATCGACCAGCACCACGTCGGGATCAGAAATCAGGGCATTCCAGTCGGCTGGTTTTACGTAAGTGCCCACCACGCGTTTCGGGTCGATGCCTTCCACACCCAGGGTTACGATTTCTTTTTTCAGTTTTACCTTAGTGCGGTAAAACGGCATGTCATCGTCGTAGGATTCTTTATGATCGATGTCTTTCAGGCGTTCATCACGACGCAGGTAATCGAGCAGGGCGTCGATGCCTTCACGCGAACCGGCCACGGTACCGTTAATGCCTTCGGCGGCCAGTAACAGGGTGCCTTTTACATCCAGACGCAGCATTTCATCCAGCAGTGGCTGGCGCAGGTCTTCGAAGTTATCCAGGGTAACGAATTTATACATCGCACAAACGACGTAAGGGCTTGTAGCAGGAGTGTTCATAATGTCCTCGGCTGGCCGGAACGTAAATCCGGTGCAGGGGTGAAAAATACGGTCAAATATCAAAGCCTGTTGCCGTGAGTGGCAATAAGCGGGCGGCATTATACCGGAATCGTACGGCCTGCCCAGTACGGCGGACTTTGCCCCGGCTGTCTGATGGCGCGTTGCTGTCAAACCGTCATTGAGCGGTCATTAAGCCAGCCATTAAGGCAGGCTTAGGAATATTGGTTGAAATTAATCGCAGCCAATAGCGGCCATCGCGTTGGCACGCTAAGTTCGGCAAGAGTTTTTCGTACCGGCAAAGGAGTGACCTGTGCGATTGATTAGCCTGCGATATTACCGTTCGGCCTGTCTTGGCTGCCTGTTTGTACTGCTGAGTGTCAGTGTTCTTGCGACCACTGTCAGCTCTTCTGTTGCCGGACATGAGGACGCCGTAACTATTGAATTGTCCTGGCAGGGCAGTACCGCTTCCGAGTTGTGGCTGATGGCACCTTCCGGTGAAATCATCCGCCCAACGCATCCCTTTGGAGAAACCCTTCCTGTCTGGCTGGAGCAGACCGACGCCAGTGAGCACTCCGCGGTACGTCAGCGGTTGCATATTGACCATCAGCTGGCGCCGGGTGATTACCGTATTGCGCTGCAGCTTGTTGCCGAAGCGGCAGAGGAGGCTGTTGATGCTGCCGGTGTCCGTTTTCAGCTGACGATGCGCCAGTACGGCCGGGTTATACGCCAGCTGAACGGGCGGTTGCGCAACAATTCTGAAAGGCAGAATTCACCAGAGGTTATCTGGCGTCTGAATGCGGCCGAGCACTGGAACAGTAACCTGCCGCTGGCACTCCTGCGCGAGCAGTTTCAGGGCGTCTGGCAGCTACAGAGTGCTGAACAGACCTGGGTTTATATAAGGCTTCAGGGCCAGAGCATGGAGCTTCAGGTTTATGAAGACGGCGAATGTCAGTGGCTGGCGTTGCAGGATGCCATTGCCCTGCCGGGCGGTTTACGCTGGCAGCAGGAGCAGTTGTGGCTGCATACCGCGTTTTTCAGTGATCTGTTGTATGGGGCAGTGGGTGAGGATGAATTTTTACCCATGCAGCAGGCTTCCTGGCCGGAAGGTGAGTGTGAGGGGATGTCGTTTTAAACAATACTGCTGTGCAGAGTATTGGCGGAATAATCACCTGGCTCCCACGCTCTGCGTGGTAGCCCTTGCTGGCACAGTTGCATTCCCACGCAGAGCGTAGGAACGAGAAACTGCTGTGCAGAGTATTGGCGGAATAATAATGGGCAATAAAAAACACCGGCGTAGCGGTGTTTTTTATTGTTTTATGTTCAGTCGTTCTCAGCTGATTTTACCAGTCACCCGCACCCGCTTACTGCCGGCTTCAACCGGTGCTTTCTGTGCTTCGGCTTTTTCTTTCAGCTTATCGTCGATGATGTTTTTCAGCGCAATTAACAGCCCCATCGCCATAAAGGCACCGGGTGGCAGAATGGCGAATAAAAAGTCGGGGTAGTCTTTTACCAGTTCAATTTTCCAGCTGGCGGCGGCCGGGCCGAACAGTAACTGCATATCGGAGAGAATCACGCCCTGGCCGAGAATTTCACGCATCGCGCCGAGAATAATCAGCACGATGGTAAAGCCCAGCGCCATGGTAAAACCGTCAACCACCGATGGAATAATCGGGTTTTTACAGGCAAAGGCATCGGCACGGCCAAGAATCGCGCAGTTGGTAACGATCAGCGGAATAAAGATACCCAGCACTTCGTACAGCTCGTAAGTGAATGCCTGCATCACGAGCTCAGTGACCGTGGTAAAGGAGGCGATAATCATCACAAAGGCAGGCAGGCGCACGGCATCGGGTACGTGGTTGCGGATTAAGGACACGGAAAAATTCGAGCCTACCAGCACCATCATGGTCGCCAGACCCAGACCAAGGGCGTTCACCACTGAGCCGGTTACCGCCAGCAACGGGCACAGGCCCAAAAGCTGCACCAGAGCGGGGTTGTTATGCCATAAGCCGTCGAGGCTGATGTCGCGCAGGGATTTCGTTGCCATCATTATTCTCCGCTGCCTGAATGCTGGGGTTCGGTCAGGCGTTGTCCCAGCAGTTCGTTTTTATGTAATTCAAAAAATTTCAGCGCCAGTTTTACCGCTTTAACAACCGCTCTCGGGGTAATGGTTGCGCCGGTAAACTGGTCAAAATCGCCACCGTCTTTTTTTACGGCCCAGCGTTCTGCTTTCGGGTTATTCAGGCTTTTATCGTTAAAGCCCAGTACCCAGTCGGATTTTTTACGGTCGATTTTATCGCCCAGCCCCGGTGTTTCTTTGTGCTCAATAATCCGTACGCCGGCAATGCTGCCGTCGGCATGCACGCCAACCAGTACCGCAATCTGGGTGGTGTAACCATCCGGAGCAACCACCGGCAGAATCACGGTGTTAACCCGGCCATTGGTGCGCGCCAGATGAATCTGGGCATCGTCCGGTAAGGGGCCAAGCAACTGCTGGTTAAAGCGTTTATCGACGGCGATCACATCGGTCAGCAGGTCGTTGTCGTAGCTGCCGGCCGGCACGATTTCATTCAGCGCTTTGGCCTGAGCCATACGGATATTGTGCTCAATGCGCTCTTTGGTGCCGACCTGAGCCACCGCGATGGCACCGGCGGTGACCATGGCAAACAGGCCGAGACCAATGGCATTGCGACGGATAGATTGCAGTAAATCGTTCATGGCCGCTCCTCAGCGTTGTTTTGGCGGCAGGCCGCGTTTGGCTTTGGCGTGACCATAGGTCCGCGGCTGGGTGTAGGCATCAATAAAGGGGGCAGCAAAGTTCATCAGCAGCACGGCAAAGGCCACGGCATCCGGGTAAGCCCCCCAGGTGCGGATTACGTACAGCAGAATACCGATACCGGCACCGTAAATCAGTTTGCCGCGTGGCGTGGTGGAAGCCGACACCGGGTCGGTGGCAATAAAGAAGGCACCGAGCATGGTGGCACCACTGAGCAGATGCAGCGACAGCGGAGTGTACATATCTTCATCCCAGCCCAGCATCAGCGAGCACAGACTGAGCGATACCAGCATCGCCAGCGGAATATGCCAGCTGATAATGCGGCGCCAGATCAGCACCAGACCACCGGCGAGAAACGCCAGGTTGACCCATTCCCAGCCGCCGTTCAGCCAGCCGTTAAAGGTGGCTTCGGCCAGTACGCTGTCGGCGGTGCCTTTGGCAATCAGATGTTTGTAAGCATCCAGCGGCGTGGCGCCACTGAAACCATCGGCCAGGCTGGCGGAACCGGCAAAAATCACCTGCAGGGTATCGGCAAAGCCCAGAGTCGCCTGACCGGACATCTGCGTTGAAAGCGCCCAGCTGGTGGTCATCTGTACCGGGAACGACACCAGCACCAGCGCATAACCAACCATCGCCGGGTTAAACGGATTGTTGCCCATACCGCCGTACAGCTGCTTGGCAAAGACGATGGCAAAAGCGGTGGCAACCAGCGTAATCCAGAAGGGGGCAAAAGGCGGCAGGGCCAGACCAATCAGCACACCGGTTAACAGCGCGGTGTTGTCTTTCAGGAAGAACGCCAGCGGACGCTTACGGATACTGAGAATGGCCGCTTCGCTCGCAACCGCGGTGACACTGGCGAGCAGCACATTAATAAAGGTGCCCCAGCCAAACAGGGCGGTAATCACCGCCAGACCCGGCAGGGTGGCAAGAATCACCGTCGCCATCACCTTACTGGTGCTGTTCGGGCCGTGGGTGTGGGGTGAAGATAAGGTCAGCAAACCCATGGTCAGGACGCCTCGTTCGATGTTGTGCCGGCCGGCGCAAGGGCGGCCAGCTCCTGTTGCAGTTGCAATAGTTTATCCTGCTGTTTCTGTACGCCGAGGGTCAGGGCATCTACGGTGTCCAGCCCTTCGGCTTTGGCCATATCCAGACGCTCCTGCATTTTTGCCACCCGGTCTTGCTGGGCAAGGATCTTCTTGTTCAGCGCTTCGATATTGGCGGCCTGATCGGCGGCGCTATTGTCAGCAGTCTGAGCGCCTGTTGCCTGAGGCGCAGTGCTGCCACCGACAGTCGCACCGGCCGCAGCGCCATCGGCGACAGACGCATCGTAAGCCGCTTTGGCTTCATTCACCCGTTCCTGCTGCTTATCAACACCGGTCTGCAGCGCGTCAACGGTATCCAGCCCCTGTTCTTTGGCTTCGGCCAGACGCTTGAGTGCGGTATCCAGCCGTGCCTGAGCGGTTTCCCATTTACGCTTTAAGCGCTCCGGCGAATTCGGGTCACCTTTGTCGGTGTCGGTCGTTGCAGCAGAGGCTGCTACCGGTGCGGCTTTGGCGGCTTTTTTCACGGCCGCAAGCTGTTTGGCCAGGTCTTTGATTTTGTCCTGAGTCTTGTTCAGCGCGCTTTCAAATAACGGCACTTTGTCGGCCATGCTTTCATCGGCACGGGCGGCTTCGAGTTTTTCTTTGGTTTTCGCCAGTGCGCTTTGCGCGGCATCGAACTGCTTCTGCAGTTTTTCCAGTTCGGCGTTGCCGTCAGCTGCAGGCGCATTGCTTGTCGCGGCTGCACTGTCTGCGGCGACGGCAGGCTTGGCCGCCTGAGCTTTGGCCGCCGCTTCGGCACGGGCTTTACGCTTGGCTTCTTTTTCGGCGACTTCGCGTTCCTGACGGGCCAGACGCTCTTCAAAGCGCTGGCGCGCGCGTTCGGCCTTGGCCTGGGCTGCGCGTTCTTCGCGGATGGCGCCTTTGGCGTAACGGTAATACTGCACCAGCGGAATATGGCTCGGGCACAC
>NZ_DDCJ01000026.1:0-7126 GCF_002335285.1 Thalassolituus sp. UBA2009 | reverse complement strand
TTGTCGAACTCCTGACTCTTGCTGAACCAGTACAGCTGCTGAGGCAGCAGGTCGGCCGGACAGGCATCGGCGCACATGCCACAGCGGATACAGGCCATGGCGATATCGTTAGGCGGTAATTCTTTTTCGGTTGGTGCCAGCAGACAGTTGCTGGTTTTGGTGATCGGCAGATCCAGACCGGGCAGGGCAAAGCCCATCATCGGCCCACCCATAATCACGCGTTCGCGCTTTTGTGGCTGATAGCCGGCCAGTTGCAGCAGGTGGCTGACGGGGGTGCCGATTAAGACTTCCCAGTTACCGGGCTGCTGCATCGCATCGCCGGTTAAGGTGGTAATGCGCGAAACCAGTGGCTCGCCAAAGGCAACGGCGCGGTAAATGGCGGCCGCGGTGCCGACGTTCTGACACACCAGACCGAGGTCGGCAGGAATGCCACCGGCCGGGACTTCTTCGCCGGTTAAAATTTTGATCAGCTGTTTTTCACCACCGGACGGGTATTTGGTGGGAATGGTCACCACGTCGATATGGTGCTCTTCACCCAGCTCAACCAGTGCGGCATTCAAGGCGGCAATGGCTTGCGGTTTGTTATCTTCAACGCCGATCATGCAGCCTTTGGCGCCAACAATATGCAGCAGAATCTGTGCGCCCTGAATCACTTCAGACGCGCGTTCGCGCATCAGCATGTCATCGGCGGTGATGTAAGGCTCACACTCGGCGCCGTTCAGAATCAGGGTGTGAATCTCGCGCTGGCCGGTGCTCAGTTTAACGGCGGTGGGGAAACCGGCGCCGCCCATACCGGCAATACCGCACTGGCGGATATGCTCGGTCAGCTGGCGCGGGCTGATATCGCTCAGATGCTCAAGGCCCAGTTGCTGATACAGGCTCTGGTGTTCAGTCCAGCGCTCGGCACCATCGGGAATAATCACGATGCAGTCTTCCTGCAGGCCGGAGGCGTGTGGCACGGCGCGCGGTTCAACGGCGGCGACGGTGCCGGAGGTTGGCGCGTGCAGCGGCACCGAGACAAAACCATCGGCGGCGGCAATCAGCTGGCCTTTTAATACCTGGTCACCGGCTTTCACAAGTGGCTTGGCAGCGGCACCAATATGCTGGTGCAGCGGCAGTACCAGCTCAGCTGGCAGGCTGGCCTGTTGTACCGGCGTGGCGGTGGACTGGGCTTTGTTTTCTGCCGGATGAATACCGCCATCAAAATTGTGCAGGCGAATCAGGTTGGTCATGCGGCGTCTCCGGCCAGGTGGTGATGACGGTCGGTGGCAATCAGTTCAACGCCTGAGGTCGGGGCCTGCCAGTACCAGTTGGATTTATCGACGCTGACCGGAATCATATCGATACAGTCGACCGGGCAGGGCTCCACACACAGGTCGCAGCCGGTGCATTCATCGGCAATGACGGTATGCATCTGCTTGGCGGCACCGAGAATGGCATCGACCGGACAGGCCTGAATGCACTTGGTGCAGCCAATGCACTCGTCTTCACGGATAAAGGCAACAGTGGGTACGGCTTTTTCGGCGCCGTGTTCGGCGTCCAGCGGCTCAGGTTCTACGCCGAGCAGATCGGCCAAAGACTGAATCGTCCCTTCGCCGCCGGGCGGGCATTTATTGATCTTTTCACCGCCGGCAATGGCTTCGGCGTAGGGCTTACAACCCGGATAGCCGCACTGACCACACTGGGTCTGCGGCAGCAGGTTGTTGATCTGATCGACAATCGGGTTGCCTTCTACTTTAAAGCGGATGGCGGCAAAACCCAGAACGGCACCAAAAATAACCGCCAGAACGGCCAGCAGGCCGACCGCAATAACAATGGTCCAGAGTGCAGCTGACATGAAAACTCCTAAATACTGACCAGACCGGTAAAGCCTAAGAACGCCAGCGACATTAATCCGGCAGTGAGCATAGCGATGGCCGAGCCCTGAAAAGGCTTGGGTACGTCGGCGACCGCCACACGTTCACGCAGGGCGGCGAACAGCACCATCACCAGCGAGAAACCCACGGCTGCACCAAAGCCATACAGAATGGATTCGACCAGGCTGTTGTCGCGTTTGATATTCAGCAGGGCCACACCCAGTACCGCGCAGTTGGTGGTAATCAGCGGTAAAAAGATACCCAGCACGCGGTACAGCAGCGGGCTGGTTTTGCGGATGGCCATCTCGGTAAAGCCCACCACCACGGCAATTACCATGATAAAGCTGATGGTTTTCAGGTAGGCCAGATCCAGCGGAATCAGCAGGTAGGTGTACACCAGATAGCTGCACACCGATGCCAGCGTCAGCACGAAGGTGGTGGCCGCGCCCATGCCGATGGCGGTTTCCAGCTTGTTGGATACACCCATAAAAGGGCAGAGACCGAGGAACTGCACCAGCACGAAGTTGTTGACCAGAATGGTGCTTACCAGAATCAGCAGATAGTCAGTCATCAATGGCTCCGCAGCACATGTGTACCGTCGATATTAAAAAATGGGCGCGCATTATCCCAAAACTGTGTTATTTCGGACAAGAAGGTTTTTTTCGGTTCTAAGCACCGTTTGGAATAAGCTTAGTGGTTGTTACGTCTATGGCTTGTAACGGCCGCCTTATTGGCATGCCAGCCGGGGATGATAGCGGCCTGTTGGGGGAAGGTACTGATGCGGGTCAAGGATATAACCAGATGGTTATTTTGAGGCGAAAGGCAGAAGGCAGAGGGCAGGAGCGGATCTTACCCACGACATAATCAGAAGACTCAACTCACCCGGCAAGCACAGTGTGGGAGCGGCTTTCAGCCGCGATATCTGCAATGGAGGTTGCATTCGACTATCCGCGACCCGGCATATTAAATCAGGTGTCGTTTGCAGGAGCGGATCTTATCCGCGACAAAATCAGAAGGCTCAGCTCACCCGGCAAGCACAGTGTGGGAGCGGCTTGCAGCCGCGATATCTGCAATGGAGGTTGTATTCGACTGTCTGCAGCCCCGCATATTAAATCAGGTGACGTTTGTAGGAGCGGATCTTATCCGCGACAAAATCAGAAAATTCAATTTACCTGGCAAGCACAGTGTGGGAGCGGCTTTCAGCCGCGATATTTGCACGCTTTGCATTCGTGCTTGCCCGTTTTGCCAGAGGGTAGTAACGTAAATGCCAAATGAATCAATAGATTGCGCTTCGGTTTACAAGCTGAAGTGTAAAGTTAGCCGCACAGAAAACCGGAATTAACAGGCATGCGCGCTTTTCTGGAAGGGATTTTTGAGTTATGGACGATTTCTCAGTTTGGTCAATAAGTTATGCGGGGTTTCTCGAAAGAATCGCCCGGAATAAATGCGCATGCACACTAATGAGCAGTTATGCAGCTTGATGACTTATAGAACCTCTTACTGAGCTCGGAATTAGAATGGATCTTTCAAAAAAAGAGTTATTAAAATTCTGTTGGCCCTCTGATTATTCCATCTCAAACCTTGAAAATGGAGCGATTTTTTGTCAGCACTACGCGGCTTACAATGATCCTTTTGAATTCTGGAGCAATATCTATGAGGGAATTCCTGACGCTGAAAAGGAACCTGAGCGATTTGCTGCCGCATTAGCGGCGTGGGGAATGTCAGGAGCTCGCCCCGATGATGAGGACGTGATTGCATATTTTGATGAATGTCAGAATTATCAGCCACCGTTTAAAGAAATGAGAGAAGAGATGCGTATCGCGTGTTTTGGCTCCCAGCGAGAAAATCTCCTAATGTGGCCACATTACGCCGATGGGCTTCGTGGATTTTGCATCGTATTCGACGAAGATGCTGTAGTAAAGTCAGAGCCAGAAGCGTATCTACTCGATGTAGAATACACTGACGCGCCGCCTACCGTTGATAGCTTTGTGTATGCCATTGCGCACGATCAAGAGTGGTATCGCCAAGTAGCTATTGAGGAAACCGAAACGCGTATTGAGCATTTAGGGGAGGCGGATGAAAAAGAGTGGATTCCTATTTACGAAAAGACTGGCGCATCAGCGGTTGAAAAAATGCGCGAGATTTGGCAGTACGTTTTTGCTGTTAAGCCTTCTGAATGGAGCTATGAGCGTGAGCGACGATTACTGGTTCCCACACGATGTTGTGATAAAGAACCGATAATGCGGTCATTTTCCACTGGCGCCATAAGAGAAGTTATTTTTGGCGAGCGAATGAGCGACGACTTTCGAGAAAAATTACTCGCTGTACTTAATAAACATTACCCTGGGGTTGCAATCCGAACGGCTCGTAGAGCACACAATCTTTACACAATTAATATTTGCTAATTAAAATGTGCAAACAAAGCCACGCAGCATAGACCCTACGGGACCGGACCTCGCTGCGCTCGGCCGCTGTTGGCAGTGTTATGACTTGAGGTTAGTGTGAAAAAATTATTTTTATTCGCAATTTTAACTATTTCTATTGCTTCGCTTGCAGAACCCTCGAGTTGGATGTTAAACAATTTTTTAGGTCTGAATAGTTCTGATAGCTCTGTAAGAGAGAAGTCTGCTTATGGTCTGAAGGGATACTATACAGATAATGGCGCTGAACCATCTCAGGAATACTTAGACCTACTTCAGCGTAACGCAGATCATTTGCTAAACACCCTTTCGGATGAGAATCTTCAGGTTAGATATTATACAACGGAACTTGTTGCGGCCAGACGCATGAGTCAGTATCCAAAGCCCTCTATAGTTTTTGTGTCACTTCTCGAAGATGAAAAAATAAGACTATTTAAAGCTAAATTCTTAAATAATCTTAACTCAAAAAGGGAGCTACTTGTCATAAGCAGTATCAAAGCACTGATTAATCTGAAAGCATGTGAACATTTGCCGGAGATGCTATTTCGGGCTGAAGAGCTATCGGAATATGAAAAAAAGTATGCAATGGCCTCAATAGATAGGTTGCAAGATTATTGTGATAAATAGATTCACAATAATCAGTTTATGAACGCTCCTGCGCGGCTAGGACAGTTGAGCTTCGCTCGTTCCTCGCTATGTTTTACTGCTCCACAGCAAAAGCGTTCTAGTTCTTAGAGTGGACAAGGTCGCCTCTACTGATAACGCTCTCGATCTCCGTTATGCGGTCTGTAGCAGAGTCTCAACGGCAGCCTGATTGGCCCTTCTGTATAAAATATAACCACCAGAGCGTCCGACACAGCGGACACTGACATATCCTGAATGAGGAAAGCTTGCACCGGCGGGAAATGTTGGCACACTCTGCTGTCATATCAGTCTGCCTCTGAGGTGGTGGGGCAGGCAAACACAATAATAAATCTCTGCATCGGACTGGCGTTGTGCCAGCTGCTCTCAGGTCGCCTTCGCTGTAAGAGGGAGCCGCAGTGAGGGGCTGACTGCCGGAGTTGTAATGGATAGCTGCTGATGAACACTGTTGTTTTGGGGAAGATGCGCCGCTGCGGCGGGTTTACTGGTCGTCTGCAGACTGGTTTGCAAAAGTCTGGCTGGCTGAAGGCTGTAAGCGCAGTTACCGGGCGCTTTGGCGGCGCAGGGCTATGGCTGGCAGGCGCGCTGTTACTGGCGGGGTGCAGCGATCAGGCCTGGAATAATCCTCATCCGGAATCCGAAGCCAGTGCCAATATTCTCTATTCCAGTTTTTCTGAACGTCCCAAATACCTTGATCCGGCCCGCTCTTACAGCACCGATGAATCGCGCTTTATTGATCAGATTTATGAGCCACCTCTGGCTTACGACTACCTTAAACGCCCTTACGAGCTGATCCCCAATACCCTGACGGCGATGCCGGATATCCATTACAGCGATGCCGATGGCAATGAGGTGGATGCCGACAGCGCCGCCGTTGCTTTTTCTACCTATCACTTCCGGTTACAGCCGGGTATCCGCTATCAGCCGCATCCGGCCTTTGCCCTGAACGATAAGGGTGAATCGCTTTATCTGTTTGCTTCGGCCGCCGAATCAGAGCAATACCGCAGTCTGGACGATTTTATCGAGCAGGGCAGCCGTGAACTGGTGGCCGAGGATTATGTGTATCAGGTTAAACGCCTGGCCGACCCTAAACTGCTGTCGCCGGTACGCGCACTGCTCAGCGATTATATTGTCGGCATGACGGAGTTCAGCCAGATTGCGAGTGATACGCGTAAAGCACTGGAAGAAAAAGCAGGCAAGCAGGCCTGGCTGGATTTACGCCAACTCAGCATGGCCGGTGTTGAGGCTCAGGGGCGTTATGATTTTACTATCCGCTTAAAAGGCAAATATCCGCAGTTTAAATACTGGCTGGCCTTTCACTTTTTTGCGCCCATTCCCTGGGAAGTCGATCGTTTTTACCATCAGCCGGGACTGGCCGAACGTAATATTGTGCTGAACTGGCATCCGGTTGGCAGTGGTCCTTTTATGATGACGCGCAATAACCCCAACGAAGTCATTATTCTGGAAAAGAATCCGAATTACCGCGCCGATTATTATCCTGTTGAAGGTTCGCCTGAGGATGTTGCGGCTGGCTTATTGGATGATGCCGGAAAGCAATTGCCATTACTGGATAAAGTGGTTTACCGCCTGGAAAAAGAAGCCATCCCGCTGTGGACCAAATTTATGCAGGGTTATTACGACCGCTCCGGTATCGCCAGTGACAGTTTTGACCAGGCGATCCGGGTCAGCAGTGATGGTATTGGTCTGAGTCCGGAGATGACGGAGAAAGGCGTAACCCTGGAAAAGGAAGTGGTGCTGGGCAGTTATTATCTTGCCTTTAATATGCTCGACCCGGTGGTCGGCGATAAAGGGGATGCCAAAAGCCGCGAACGTGCACGCAAGCTGCGTCAGGCAATCGCCATTGCTTACGATCAGCAGGAAATGATTTCGATTTTTGCCAACGGCCGTGGCGAAGTGGCGATGAGCCCGATACCGCCGGGTATTTTCGGCTATCAGAGTGGCGAAGAGGGTATTAACCCCTATGTATTCGACTGGGTAGATGGCAAGCCACAGCGTAAATCGCTGGACGAAGCCAAACGCCTGCTGGCGGAGGCCGGTTACCCGGATGGCCGTCATGAAAAAACCGGTGAGCCTCTGGTGCTGAATCTGGATACCACCACCGGTGGTGGCGGTGGTAGCGCCATGCAGAACTGGATGATCAAACAATTCAAAAAGCTGAATATCCAGCTCAATATCCGTGGTACCGAT